>JBEEHU010000163.1:0-2920 GCA_041167565.1 Verrucomicrobiota bacterium
GCGCTCGACTTGTTCATGGCCGCGATGAGCAACGTCGAGATCTGGAAGCCGGTCTTAATCGCGCTCGTGCTGTATGCGCTCGTTTTCATGGGATTCAAGGGTCGCGCGTTTATTTTTTGCCTGCTCGTGACGCTCGTGTTTACCGAGCAGCTTCTCGTTCGGACCTTAAAAAGCGCGATCGATCGCCGGCGTCCCAAGCAGGTGCAAACGGTGCGGATGGTCCAGTTGGAGCCAACCAGTCCGGCCTTCATGACGCTTTTCAAGAAGCCGCAAATTCGTTTTTCCGATCAGACCGATCGCGGCAAATCCGGGCCGTCATTTCCTTCCGGGCACGTGACCGACAATGTGATCATCGGAACGTTCTGCGCCCTCTTTTTCCGCCGGGGCTGGCTTTATTTCATCGTCGCGGCATCCGTCGCCTATTCACGAATCTATCTCGGCGCGCACTGGCCGAGTGATGTGCTCGGGACCACTTTCATGGCGGCAGGGGTGGCGTTGCTCATGGCGGCGTTGCTCGAGTTTCTCTGGAGAACTTTCGCGCCACGCTGGATGCCCCGGCTCTTTGCGCGTCATCCGCGCCTGATCGGCCAAGCTGTCTCATGAGCAATACGCGAGCGGTCTGGTTCTTCATCCTCGGGCTGACGGCAATCCGGCTCATGCTCCTCGGCACGACCGATCTTTCCTTCGACGAAGCGCATTACTGGATGTGGTCGGAGCGTCTCGCGCCCGCCTATTTCAGCAAAGGGCCCGGGGTCGCGTTTGTCATTCGCGCCGGCACGGCGATTTTTGGCGACAGCGAATTCGGGGTGCGCTTCTGGAGTCCGATTCTTGGCGCCGGCATCAGTCTGCTCGTTTATTATTTTACCCGCCGGCTCTTCAGCGAGCGCGCCGCTTTCTGGGGCGTCGTGGCCGTCAACGCCACCCCGATTTTCAATGTCGGCAATCTCCTCATGACCATCGATCCGCTCTCGATCTTTTTTTGGACAGCGGCGATGTATACTTTCTGGCTCGCGCTCGAGAAGAGCCCGAAATTTTCCTGGCACTGGCTTGCGACCGGTTTGCTGATTGGAATCGGATTTCTTTGCAAATACACGAACGCACTCGAGCTCATCTCCGTCGTTCTGGTGCTCGCGCTCGTCCCGCGGTATCGCCGCGAATTCAAGCGGCCCGGGTTCTTTCTCCTTCTGGCCGCTTTCGGCGTCTGCGTCGTCCCGCCGCTCGGCTGGAACGCCCAACATGCCTGGATCACGATCTCGCATTTGCAATCGCGAGGAAATCTCGATGGATCCGCGGGCTTTCATCCGCTCGAGGCGCCGAAATTTCTCGGCGCTCATTTCCTGATTTTCTCGCCGCTGCTCTGTCTCGGCCTTTTCTGGGCCGTCCTCCTGAATTGGCGCCGCGCCCGGCAGCAATTCAAAGTCCTCTACCTCGTCTGGTTCGGGCTGCCGGTGTTCGCGCTCTATCTGCTGCTCTCCTTCAACAAACAGGCCGCGCCGAACTGGGACGTGCTCGCATTCGTCAGCTTCGGGATCCTGGCAAACGCGTACTGGGCGGAGCGAATCGAATCGAGCCGCACCGTCCGACAATTATTTTCGGTTGCTGTTCTGCTCGGACTCGCCATGAGCGTGTTCGTCCTCGACACCGATCTTCTCCGCAGCGTGAACATTCCATTCCCGCACCACCGCGATCCGGCCGATCGCGTCCGCAGCTGGAAATCGGCGACCCGCGCCGTGGAAAAATTGCGGACTGAGCTCGAGCCAAAGTTGGGAGAGCAGCTTTTCGTCATCGCCGATCAACGCGATCGCGCTTCGGAGATGTCGTTTTATTTGAACCACAAACGGGTCGAAGGCCCGGGCCACCCGCCGGTTTACATCGTGGAGTCGCAGGACATCGCGAACCAGTTTTCGTTTTGGCCGCGTTACGATGAATTCGTCGACGCGCCTGCGAATACGCCGCTGCCGGACGGCGAAGTTTACACCGAGGAAGGCGGGATCAATCCCTTCACGGGACGGAGCGCGCTTTATGTCCAAAGCGGAAAGTCGGAGCTCGTGCCGCATAACATTCGCGCCGCCTTCCAATCGGTGGATCGCGTCGCCACCATCGAGGTCCGCCGCTTTGGCGCGAAGGTGCGCGAATGGCAGGTTTTCGTTTGCCGGACTTACCAGACCTTGCCGCTATGAACGACGCATCGCCCGCCGTCTCAGTCGTCGTCCCGCTCTTCAACGAAGAAGAGAACGTGCCGATTCTCCAAGCCGAGCTTGCCGCCGCGTTGAGCGGTCTCGATTACGAAATCATCTTCGTCGATGACGGCTCGACCGATGGAACTGTTCAAAGCATCGCACTCGAGCCGCGAGTCCGCGTGGTCCAGTTCGAGCGAAATGCCGGACAAAGCGCGGCCATGTATGCCGGTTTGCAGAATGCGCGGGGCGCGGCGGCCGTGCTGATCGATGGCGATCTGCAAAACGATCCGGCCGACATTCCGAAGTTGCTCGCCGAGCTCGAGCGCGGCGCCGATCTGGTTTGCGGTTATCGCGCGCAACGCAAAGACACTTTCGTGAAGCGCGTCACCAGCCGGGTGGCGAACTTCGTCCGGAGCCGGTTCACGAAAGACGGCGTGCGCGATACCGGCTGCACGCTGAAAGCAATGAGACGCGAATGCATCGCTGCGTTGCTTCCATTCAAGGGCATGCATCGTTTCATCCCGGCGCTGATCAAGGGTGCGGGCTACCGTCTGGTCGAAGTTCCCGTGAATCATCGCCCGCGAAAGTTCGGCCAAAGCAAATACGGCCTCGGCAACCGCGCCCTGCGCGCCACCACCGATATGTTCGGCGTCCGCTGGTTGCTCTCACGCCGGTTGAATTACAAAGTGCGCGAGAAGTAGCGAGCACGTGTCATCCCGAGGCTGGCGAAGCGCGCCGAG
>JBEEHU010000164.1:0-2524 GCA_041167565.1 Verrucomicrobiota bacterium
CCCCGGGTCACAGCGTGTTTACCGCTCTCCGAGGCTTATCGCAGTTAGCCACGTCCTTCATCGCCTATTGGCACCAAGGCATCCATTATGTGCTCTTTGTAGCTTGATCAATCTGTAGAACGCCAAATCGTTTCCAATTCGACGCTCAAACTTGATAACTGAAACTCTCGGACCGGGACATCTTACCTTCCCGGCCTTTCTTTTCAGACTCAGCTCTTAAAAGTTGTACTTACTACCCTGTATGTAGATATCAAAGAACCAGCGGTCTCCACCCATTTCAGCCCACAAAAAAACCCAATCCTGTCGTCCGACTCGAACCATCCCGCGGCGCGGGATTAATCAAGGCGGGACAAAATTGAGCTCCAATTTGCAGTCCCAAAATAGGCGAGAACCAACTCTTTTCGTCTTGCGACTACGGGAGTCCCGCTTCAGGCGGGGTCAACAACGTAGCCATCGACAAAAGAGCGTCAACCGGGAAAAGCGATTTTTTTCTGAAAGTTGAAGAAATTTCTGGCTCGCTGCCGTTTGGGGCGGCTCGCACGGCTGCGGCTACAGGGCAGGCATCTGAAGCGGGACGGAGAAGCGAAGTGTTTTTGCCATGCCGAAAGAGAAAAAGATTCGACCGCCGCAGCATCAGAGGCGGCAACCCGGCCGCCAATACAAAATGCGGCCGCAGCCGAAATCCGGGGCCAGCGAATATATTGGCTGCGGCAAGTTGCAAGACCGGGTGGCGCTGATCACGGGCGGCGACAGCGGAATCGGCCGGGCCGTGGCGGTTCTTTTTGCGAAAGAAGGCGCGGATGTTTCCGTCGTTTATTTCAACGAGCACAAGGACGCGAGGGAGACGAAGCGGCTGGTCGAGGCTCAGGGCCGCAAATGTTTGCTCATCGCGGGAGATATCGGCCGGGAAAAATTTTGTCAGTCAGCCGTGACACAGACGAAGCGCGACCTCGGGAGAGTCGACATCCTGGTGAACAATGCGGCGGAGCAACATCCGCAGGAGAGCATCACCAAGATTACGGGGAAGCAGCTCGAAAAGACTTTTCGCACCAACATTTTCTCGATGTTTTTTCTGTCGAAAGCCGCGCTCCGGCACTTCAAGAAAGGCGGCGTGATCATCAACACGGCATCGGTCACCGCTTATCAAGGCAGCCCGCAGTTGCTCGATTATTCCGCGACGAAAGGGGCGATCGTGGCTTTCACCCGTTCGCTTTCGCAAGCGCTGGCTGACAAGAAGATTCGCGTCAACGCAGTCGCGCCCGGCCCGATCTGGACGCCGCTCATTCCTTCGACGTTTCCGGCTAAAGATGTGGCGACGTTTGGATCCGACACGCCGCTCGGACGCGCGGGCGAGCCGGTGGAAGTAGCGACCTGCTTTGTTTTCCTCGCCTCCGACGATTCATCTTACATGACGGGCCAGGTGCTTCATCCGAATGGTGGCCGGGTGGTTAACGGATGATTGATACCTTGTAGGGCAAGCGCATCGCTTGCCGATGTTTTGGTTGGCAGGCGATGCGCCCGCCCTACAATTGCGGGATGCAACGCACCGATGGCCGCGCCGCCAATCAGATTCGTCCGATCTCTTTCCAGCTCGGGATCGCACCGAATGCAAGTGGATCCGTTTTGGTGGCGATGGGAAACACGCGGGTGATCTGCGCGGTGATGATCGAAGAGACAGTGCCGCGCTGGATGAAAGAACAAGGCGTAACCGGCGGTTGGCTCACGGCCGAGTATTCGATGCTGCCTTATTCGACCAACACACGGAAGCCGCGCGATATCACGAAAGGGAGACTCGATGGCCGGAGCACCGAGATCCAGCGGCTGATCGGACGTTCATTGCGAGCCGTCGTCGATTTGGAAAAACTCGGTTCGCGCACGATCTGGGTGGACTGCGATGTCCTGCAAGCCGATGGCGGGACACGAACAGCGGCGATCACGGGCGCCAGTCTCGCGGTGGCGATCGCGTGCCGGAAATTGGCTGACGAAAAAAAGATTGAGACGCCGCCGATTCGCAAACTCGTCGCCGCCGTTAGCGCGGGCGTGTTGAACGGAGAGCCGGTGCTCGATTTGAACTACGAGGAAGACAAAGGGGTCACGGTCGATTTCAATCTTGTCGCGACCGAGGATGGCGAGTTCGTGGAACTGCAGGGCTCCGGCGAGGAATCGACCTTCTCAAACGAAGAGCTCTCGGAGATGCTCGCGCTGGGGCGGAAAGGAATCGCCGAGTTGATCGCGGCGCAGCGGGCGGTGCTGGCCGGTTTGATGGTGCATCCGGCCTAAACCATTTGCCGCTCTCCCCCTCATGAGCTAAACCGAGAGTCGGAATGAAAAAGGCGCTTATCACAGGGATCACCGGACAGGACGGCAGTTATTTGGCGGACTTGCTGCTGGATAAAGGTTACGAAGTCCACGGCATCATCCGCCGCGCGAGCACGTTCAACACGGCGCGCATCGATCATCTCTACGCCGATCCGCACATCAACGGCGTGCGGTTATTCCTGCATTACGGCGATCTGGCCGATTC
>JBEEHU010000165.1:0-46549 GCA_041167565.1 Verrucomicrobiota bacterium
GCGCAGGCTGCCAGCCTGCAGTAGCCGGCAGCTTGCCGGCTACATCTTGAAAGCGACGCGTTAGAACGAGCGGACCGATTTCATCTCGGCAAGCTGCCGAGATGTGCAGGCTGGCAGCCTGCGCTCCCCAGAAACGCCAGACACGCATCTTGCAATTATTGAGTTGGCCCGGGCATCACTTCATCACATGCTAGGACCCTGATGCGGGCACTAGCTACCATCCACACCATGACCTCCGCGGTGCGTCCCCATCCCCAGATCCCGACCATCGATCAAATCATGATCGAGGAGCGCGCGGCCGCGTTCGCCAAACGCAGCATCAAGACCTCGGCCAAACTCGCCGGCCTGAAGATGGCGATCTCGATGATGGATCTGACCACGCTGGAAGGGAAAGATACGCCGGGCAAAGTGGCGTTCGTTTGCCGAAAAGCGATGCAGCCAATGGACCCGCGTTACAACGTCCCCTCGTGCGCCGCCGTGTGCGTCTATTCGAATCTCGTTCGGGCCGCGAAAACATTTCTGGGAAACTCTGGCGTCAAAGTCGCCTCAGTCGCCACCGCTTTTCCCACCGGCCTGATGCCGCTGAAGTTGAAGTTGCAGGAAGTCCGCAGCGCCGCGCGCGATGGCGCGGACGAGATCGATATGGTGATCGATCGCGGCAAATTCCTGGCCGGCGAACACAACCGCGTCTTCGACGAAATTGCCGCGACGAAAGAAGCGTGCGGCGCCGCGCATCTCAAAGTCATCCTCGAAACCGGCGAGCTGCAAACTTACGACAACGTCCGGGTCGCCAGCGACATTGCGATGCGCGCCGGCGCCGACTTCATCAAGACCTCGACCGGCAAAGTCACGCCTGCCGCGACAATGCCGGTGACGCTCGTGATGCTGGAAGCGATTCGCGATTACTTCTACGAGACCGGCATCCGCATCGGAATGAAACCGGCCGGCGGCATCAAGACCGCGAAGCAATCGCTTGCCTATCTCGTCATGCTCAAGGAAACGCTCGGCGACGATTGGCTCACCCCCGATCTCTTTCGTTTCGGCGCGAGCACCCTCGCGAACGACGTCCTCATGCAGATCGCCAAAACCGTCGACGGAAATTACCAGAGCGCCGATTATTTTTCGCTTCCGTAACTTATGCCACGCAAGAGATCACGTTCCGAACTCGTTGTCCTCCCGCGCAGCGCCCCGGTCGCACATGACCGTGTGGCCTTGTCGGTCAGTGATCGACGGCTGAGCTTTGGGGATAAATGGAGTTATGCGCCGGCGCCGGAAGCAAACGATTACATCAGGCTTCAGAAGCGCTACCAATTGTTTATCGGCGGGAAATTCGTTGCCCCGCGCTCGGGGAAATATTTCGATTCCATCAACCCTGCGACGGAAGAAAAACTCGCGGAGATCGCGGAAGGGGACGCGCGGGATGTCGATCTCGCGGTGAAGTCGGCACGGCGCGCCTACAAAAACGTCTGGAGCAAAATGCCCGGACGCGAGCGCGGAAAGTTTCTCTATCGCATCGCACGAATCATCCAGGAAAAGTCGAGAGAACTCGCCGTACTCGAGACGATGGACGGCGGCAAGACGATCAAGGAAAGCCGCGACATCGATCTGCCGTTGGTGGCGGCGCACTTCTTCTATTACGCCGGCTGGGCGGACAAACTTCAGTACGCGTTTCCGGGCCGGACCGCGCGCCCGCTCGGCGTCGCCGGGCAAATCATCCCGTGGAATTTTCCGCTTCTGATGGCGGCGTGGAAGCTCGCGCCCGCGCTGGCCTGCGGAAACACCTGCGTCCTCAAGCCGGCCGAGACCACCAGCATCACCGCCATGCATCTCGCGGAGATTTTTCAGGAAGCGGGCCTGCCGGATGGAGTCGTGAACATCGTGACCGGCGCGCGCGCAACCGGCCAGGCGCTCGTCGATCATTCCGATGTCGATAAGATTGCGTTTACCGGCTCGACGGCCGTCGGAAAACATCTGACGCAATCCGTCGCGGGAACGAAGAAGCGGCTCACCCTCGAGCTCGGCGGCAAGGCGGCCAATATCATTTTCGAAGACGCGCCGATCGATCAGGCGGTCGAAGGCATCGTTTCCGGGATCTATTTCAACCAGGGCCACGTCTGTTGCGCCGGCTCGCGGTTGCTCGTGCAGGAAGGCGTGTTCCCGCAGGTGATCCGCAAGCTCCGCGATCGGATCGCGACGTTGCGCGTCGGCAATCCGCTCGACAAGAACACCGACATCGGCGCGATCAATTCCCGGATGCAGCTCGAAAAGATTTGCGAGCTGGTGGACAGCGGTTTGAAGCAAGGCGCGCAGTTGGTGCAATCGAAGGCGCGTCTGCCGGCCAAGGGCTATTGGTATCCGCCGAGTTTCTTCACCGGCGTCACCGCCTCGCACCGGATCGCGCAGGAAGAAATTTTCGGGCCGGTCCTGAGCGTGATGACATTCCGCACGCCCGAAGAAGCGGTCGAGCGCGCGAACAACACCGCCTACGGTTTGAGCGCCGGCGTCTGGACCGACAAAGGCAGCAAGATTTTCAAGATCGTGAGCAAACTGCGCGCAGGCGTGGTCTGGGCGAACACCTACAACAAGTTTGATCCGACGAGTCCGTTCGGCGGCTACAAAGAGAGCGGCTTCGGCCGCGAAGGCGGGCGGCACGGGCTGCAGCCGTACGTGACGTTGAATTAGTTGCAGGTGGATCGCGCGTCCGTCGCGCGATGTTTTACATTCCAGGCCTCGCCCGCATTAATTGTCATCGAGCGGCGGAGCGCTCGATCCACCTACCGCCGCCCGAAGCGCGCTTTGGCGTCGTAATAGAGCACGACAAACGACGCGGCCAGCAACGGGCGCAGCATTAGATTCAAGACGGCGGAAACGACGTCGGACACGATCATAAGCGTGTCGGGCGTCTTCGCCTGCGAGACGGTTTGGGCGAGGGCGATCATTTCCTCAGGACTCGAGACGCCGATGAACCGGACGAGCGCGAACGGAAGCTGCACGCCGATTGTCAGCACGAGAACCAGGAGCAGCCAGACCGAGGCGACGGTCGCGCCGCGGTAAAGCGGACGCTCCATCCGGGGCGCGCCGGGTTCGCAACGCGCGAGCTCCTTGCTTTCGCGAAGAGCCGCCAATGCGCCGCCGTGGCCGAACGCCGCGGTCTGTTGCCAGAACAGGAAGTTAATGAACAAACGCGCGTTCATGTAAACCATGAAAGCGCCAATGAGCACGCAGAGCAGAAGACCGATGGCGGAAATCTCGCCAGCGCCGAGCAGCCCGATCATCGCCGTAAACGGCGCGAAGAACCAAAAGAAGTAACTGGCGTAAACGAGCAGCCCGATGCTGAGCATGCGGCCCCAAAGTCGAAGCGCGGCCAAGAATTGGGCCTGGAACGAGCGCCGGTTTCCGCGCAGGACGTCGTCGGCCACCAATTGAAAACCCGCGACCGAGACGGGCCAGGCCAGAAGGAGGACGACGATCATGGCAACGCAGATCGGCGGCAGAGTCACGGGCGGCATCGCTGCTGTCGCGCCCGAAGAAAGATCGGGGAAGGGGATTTTCGGAAACGTCCATTGCAGCACAAACATCGGAATGGCTGTGAGCAGCCCAAACAGCATGAAGCGCAGGAAACCGCCCCGATAAATCCGGATCGTCTCGCGGAAAATTTGCCGCCAGGTTCTCCGGCGCACGATCAAATCAGGCGGTAGCGCGGCGGGTTCGTCGTCCGCAAAGATTTCAACCAGCTCGCCGGCGGGAATCCATCGCTGCTCGTTTAGTCGACGGACTTCATTGGTGCGGATCAGGCGGCCTTCGTCCCGCCATTCGCGAAGTTCGTCCTCATCGACGGGCCCGTATTCCTTCCCTTCCACCCGCACCATCCATTGTTCTGCCACGGCGCTTCTTTAACCGCGAATCGAGTCCATCGCTACCTCCAAGGAGCGGCGGTCTCCAGTCCGCCGACACAGCGACGGCGGTTTGGAAAGCGCCGCTCCTTGGTTACGTTGCCGATGTGAAGCTGCTCCTCATCGACGGACACTACTACGTTTACCGCTCCTTTTTCGCGATCCAGAACCTGTCGAATTCCCGCGGCGAACCGACCAATGCGATCTTCGGATTCACGAAAACGCTGCGGCTCATGCTCAAACATTTGCAGCCGGAGCTGGGAGCGGTTTTCTGGGACGAAGGTCTGCCGGAAAAACGCATGACACTGCAACCGGCCTACAAGGAGACGCGAAAAGAAATGCCGCAGCCGATGGTCCCGCAGCTCGATTTCATCCAGGAGGAACTGACGGAGCTGCTCGGCTTCAAAAACATTTCGCTGCCGAACACCGAAGCCGACGATCTGATGGGTTGTTACGCGCTGGCGGCGTGTAAACGCAACATCGAGGTGGTCCTCGCGACCAATGACAAGGACCTCTACCAATTGGTCGGGCCGTGTGTGAAGGTTTACACGACCGCGAAGGCCGATCTGCTCTCGCCCAAAGACGCTTTCGCGCTCCTCGGCGAACCGGAAGTGACCACCAAGTGGGGTGTGCCGCCGAATTTGATCGGCGACGTGCTCGCGCTCTCCGGCGATTCGGTCGATAACATCCCCAGCGCCGGGTTCGGCCGGAAGACCGCTGCCAAACTCCTGATTGAATTCGGCAACCTCGACGCGCTCCTGGCGAATATCGGGCAGATCAAGAGCGAGAAGGCGCGAGAAAAAATAATGGTGAACCGGGCGCAGATCGAACAGAACCGCAAGATGGTGGAATTGGATTGCGATACACCGTTGCCGGTGCCGATCGACGATCTTAGGATCAAGCCCGATTACCCCGCGCTCATCGCCGCCCTGGAAAAGTGCGAGTTCAAATCGCTCCTCCAAGAGGTCCGCGACGAGGCGTCTAAGCTGGGGACAGTCAGGCAAACCGAACTGCTCCTGTAGCGGCGGTCTATGACCGCCGAAATCTTCTGCGTGGTCCCTCGGCGGTCATAGACCGCCGCTCCAAAGTCGAGCAAACGGCATTCGGTCCGAAAATATTTCGAACGGCGGCCCCGTGCTGCTGTCAAATCAAACAGGTTAAGGCGATTCGGGCGGCGGCACGTTTCTCGTATTTGTTGTTTCTCCGGCGTGCGCTGCCCGAATCCTTTTTTTTGTAGGCAACGCTGCCGCTTTCCGGCTCTAATCGCGTGAGTCTTTCTCCGACTCACCTCGCCATGCAACCGGACCCCAATCCTTTCGGAATCCGCGGCTTCCTGATCGACGCTCCCGACTACGGCTCGCTCCGGAGCCATCGCGACGGCGCCATTATCATCGCCGACGGCCGGATCGCGGAGGTCGGTGCTTATGACGATCTGCGAAAACGCGCGCGTCCGGCTCCAATGCGCTGGCTCGAGCACGACCGGGTCGCCGTTTTCCCGGGCCTGATCGATATTCACACCCACCTTCCGCAATATTCTGGAGTGGCGAGGGGCGAGAGCCAACTGTTGCCCTGGCTGCGCGAAAATATTTTCCCGATCGAGCGCGACTTCACGGCTCCGCGGGCCCGGGAAGAGGCGCCGCTTTTTTTCCAAGAGCTGGCCCGAAATGGGACGACGACGGCGATGGTTTACGCCGCGATTTATGAGGACAGCTGCGAAGTCGGTTTCGAGGCGGCCGAGGCCAGCGGACTGCGCGTCATTCTGGGCAAGATGATGATGGACATCGGCTCCTACGGGCAGTTGCAACCCAAGAAAATTCTTTCCGTCTCGCTGATCGAAAGCGAACGGCTCTGCCGCAAATGGCACGGCGCGGCGGAAGGCCGGATCGAATACGCCTTCAGCCCGCGTTTTGCGGTGACCTGCTCGGAAAAATTAATGCGGAGCGCGGCCGAGCTGGCGCAGAGATTCGGCGCTTATCTCCAGACGCATCTGGCCGAGAACCGGGAAGAGATCGAAAAAGTGCATCACCTCCACATGTCGGCGCGCGATTACACCGATGTCTATGAGAAGTGCGGCCTACTGACACCGAAAACCGTGCTCGGCCATTGCATTCATCTCAACTCCCGGGAAATCGACGCGATCGCGGCCGCGCAATCGAGCGTGGCGCATTGCCCGACCTCAAATCTTTTTCTCGGCAGCGGTTTGCTGAAGCTCGATCAACTTTTGCAGGCCGGCCTCGCCATTGGTCTCGGGTCGGATGTCGCGGCCGGGCCTGAGCTCAATATGTGGCAGGTGATGCGCGCCGCACTCGACGTGCAGAAAGCCCGATGCATGTCGGAGCCGCATCTGCCGCGGCTTCGCCCAAGCGAAGCATTCCATCTCGCGACCAGCGGCGGCGCGCGGGCGCTCGGCAAATCCGCGGCCATTGGTTCGCTCGACGCCGGAAAGGAAGCGGACGTGATGGTGGTCGATCTGGCGGCGCTTCTTCCTTACGGAAAAAAGAACCGCCACTTCGATGACTTGTCGGCCGAAGACATCCTGGCGCTTTGCATTTATCGCGGCGGACCGCATGCAACCCGCGAAACCTACGTGCGCGGGCGCTGCGTTTACCGCGCGCCGGAGTTGAATCCTTCCACATGACGGAACCGGCAACAGACTCGATCACGATCGCCTTGCGGGAAGATATTGGCGACGGCGACATCACGACGGAATTCTTCATTCCGAAGGGCCTGCATGCCTTGGGCCGCATCGTCGCGCGAGAGCGTGCCATCGTCGCCGGCGGCCAAACCGCGGCGGAAGTTTTCCGGCGGGTGAACCCGAAGTTGAACGTCGAAATCCTGCAGCCGGATGGAGCGTCGCTCATGGGCGGCGAAACCGTTCTCGAAGTTCGCGGAGCCGCCAGCTCGATTCTGACCGCCGAACGTGTCGCGCTTAATTTCCTGCAACGCCTCAGCGGCATCGCGACGTTGACTCACGAATTCGTTCAAGCCGCCGGAAAGTCCCGCGCAAAGATTCTCGATACGCGCAAAACTACTCCGGGCCTTCGCGCCCTGGAAAAAGCGGCGGTCGTGGCGGGCGGCGGTGCGAACCACCGGTTCAACCTAAGCGACATGGTCCTGATCAAAGACAATCACTTGGCTGCGGGTTCCGGTTTGTCCGGGTTCGCCAGCGCGATCCAGCGTTTGCGCCAGGAACGCCCAGGAATCCGGATCGAAGTGGAGGCCGACCGGCTCGAGCAAGTGCGCTCGTTTGTCGAGATCGAAGGGATCGACGTGATCCTGCTCGACAACATGAAGCCATCCGAAATGCGCGAGGCCGTCGCGGTTGGAAAGAAGAAGGTGAAATTCGAAGCGAGCGGCGGTGTCACGTTAAAAACCGTCCGCCAGATCGCCGCGACCGGGGTCGATTACATCTCGGTCGGCGCGCTCACGCATTCGGCGCGCGCGATCGATTTTTCTTTGGAACTGACGCATGTCGGCAGTTGATCCCAGCGATCGCCTGATCGCGGAGGAATTGCGGACGGGGTTGGCGGGATGCAGCGTCGGAAATGAGATCGTCGTTGTCGACGAAACGCGGTCGACAAATGATCTCGCCTGGGAAGCAGCTGAAGGCGGCGCGTCCGAAGGGTTCGTAGTTTTCGCCGAGCGGCAGACAGCCGGGCGTGGCCAATATGGGAGGCGGTGGGATTCGGCGCCTTATCGAGGTCTGTGGCTTTCGGTGCTGCTGCGTCCGGCGATGACGCTGCGCGAATCAGCGCAGTTAACTTCTCTGCTCGCGGAGGCTGTCGCCAGCACGATCAAACAGGAGACAGGCTGCGCAGCTTCGATCAAGCCGCCTAACGACATCTACATCGCGGACCGCAAGATCGCCGGCGTTCTCGTGGAAGGCCGGACCGACAAAGATGGAACCTACGTTGCGGTCGCCGGCATCGGAATCAATGTGAACCAGACCATTGACGATTTTCCGGAGGAATTGCGAGCCAGTGCCGGATCATTGGCGATGGCGGCTGAAAGGAAGATCGACCGGACGGAATTGGCGATTGCGTTATTGCGCAACCTCGAAAATTTAGTTCGCGCGGAATTGCTGTAGTCCACGCAATTTTTCCAGGGCCCGGCCGCTATCGACTTGCTCGCGCGCCCGCTCGATTCCTTCGCTCATGTCGCGCGCGAGTCCCGCAACGACAAAACCACCGGCGGCATTGACCAGCGTCATGTCGCGTTTCGCGCCGTGGATTTCGCCCGACAAAATGCCTTCGAGGTATCCGGCGTTTTCCGCGGCGTCACCTCCGCGTAGATCATCCAGCGCCGCCGACGGAATATTTAGCCAGCGCGGATCGATCAGTCCCGAAATTACTTTGCCCTGCAACAGTTCAGTCAGGGTCGTGACTCCGCTCGTCGAGATATCGTCCATCCCTTCGCCGGTCTCGGTGACACCGTGAACAACCCAGGCGCGCTCTCGTCCCAGGCGCCGGAGAACGTCGGCAAAGACACTGGTCAGTTGCGGTGAAAACACGCCGATGAGTTGCCGCGCCGGCCGCGCCGGATTTAGCAGCGGGCCGAGCAAATTAAAAATCGTCCGGATATTTTCGCGGGCCAATCGCATGCGCATTTCCGCGATGGCCCGATAGGCCGGATGATATTGCCGCGCGAAAATGAAGCAGAGTCCCAAGCGTTCGACGCATTCTTTCAAACGTTCGGGCGGCAAAGAAATGTCGACGCCCAGGGCTTCGAGCACGTCGGCACTTCCGCACCGCGACGTGACGCTGCGATTGCCATGTTTCACCACCGC
The DNA here is from genome assembly GCA_041167565.1 of Verrucomicrobiota bacterium. Lineage (GTDB taxonomy): Bacteria > Verrucomicrobiota > Verrucomicrobiia > Chthoniobacterales > UBA10450 > AV80. Next base: position 8,680 of record JBEEHU010000165.1, read on the forward strand.
CGCGCCTCCGGCGGCGAGGACAAACATGATGGTGGTGGAAACGTTGAAGAGATCGAGGCCGTCGCCGCCGGTCCCGCAAACGTCGAGCATGGGACCGGAAAGTTTGTCCGGCTCGATGTGCGGGTCGATTGCACGATCGATCAATTGCTGAACAAACCCGACGATCTCCTCGACGCTTTCGCCTTTGCGGTGCAACGCGGTCAGGAACTCGGCTTTCATCGCGTCATCCGTCGCGTCGGAAAGCAGCAGGCTCATGGCGATGCCGATATCGCCGGAGCTCAGATCCAAGCCGCTGTGCAATTTTCCGATGAGCGCTTTCATCGGCCATCCATCCCGCGCAACCAGCCGCGATAAATTTCCGGCGAAATTTCTGATGGCTTGATTTCACTGCGCCCGCCCCAGAAGACATTCGTGTATGAAACCGGAATTCCGGATGCCTCTAGATGCCGGTCGATCGCTTTCTTGTGCTCGAGCAACAGCTCTTTGTCGGTCCCATGCGCGACGGCCATGATGTTGACGTTGCGGAATTCGTCGCCCGCCTCGCGCCAGTAACAATGAGTGAGAATGTGGTGGCGCCCGACCTCGCCGCCGGCCTCCATTTCACGGCCCGGCGGCACCGCCCAATGGAAGAGAGCGTTGAAACGGGTCACGCGGACGCCGCCCGCGGAAGGTTTGATGTGCTCGAGAAATGTCGAGAAGCGTCCGATGATTTTTCGCGTGTTGAGCGACTCCGCCACCCGGCAGAAATCGTCTGGAGAAAGACCAGCCTCCGCCGCGCGGGCGCTCCACGGTGACGGCGCGATTTCGTCCGCCATGAATTCGCGTTTCAGCGCGAGCAAAACCTTCCACTCCGCCTCACTAACTTCGGCGGCGTGCACCGGAGCCATCGTCGCCGGCTGGTCCGCTTTGCTCCCCGGTTCGATCCCTTTACGGCGAACGTGGCCGACGCCGAGCGTGAAGATTCCTTTCGCCGGCATCAGACGGAAATGCTCGGCGCCAACTTTCTCGGCAAGCAATTCGCCGTGATGTTGCAGGGAAAATCCGCGGGGAACTTTGAGGGTTGTCCAAAGTTTGTATTCGGATCCGGGGGTGACGGAATCGGTCGAACGCAACACGACGTGGCCGGAGAACGGATCCTGTTGCGACATGTAATCGAAGGCGGCGTCGATTTTTTCCGGCGCCACTTTCCAGGCGACGAGCGCGCCGTCGGCGAGATTGGTGGCGAGGAGAGTTTGCCGGACCCGGCGGACAGTTCCCGCGCGCAACATGGCGGCAATGCGCGCCATGACGATATCGACGGGGACATTCGAACGCCGCGCGATCTCTTCGAATGGTTCGCGAACGAATCCCTCGATCTTGTCCTCGGAAATGGCGAGGATCTTCGCGTTCACAGGATCGTTGTGTTCGACGGGTAGCATTCGAAGATCAATCAAACACGGCCCACAGGGCCGTGGCTACAACGGAGTGGGAGTGGACGCTCAGGCGACGCAGGAAAAGATCGCGCAGAAATGGCAGAGCGTACCGGCGAGCACGAAGAGATGCCAGACGAAGTGATGGTAGCGAACGCGCTCATCGGTGACGAAGAAGATGACGCCGCCGGTGTAGGCGATGCCGCCGGCAAAAAGCCAGATAAGTGTTTGCACCGGCACTGCGAGGGTGAGGGGACGGAACGCGATCACGACCAGCCAGCCCATACCGAGATAAAGAAAAAGCGAGAGTTTTTTCCGGCGAATCCCGCTGAAGAGTTTCATCAGCACGCCGAAAAAGGCGAGTGCCCAGATCACGCCGAAGATCGTCCAACCCCAAACGCCGCGGAGCGGGCCGAGCGTAAAAGGCGAATAGGTGCCGGCAATGAGCAGAAAAATCGCGGAATGATCGATCACCTGCAAAACGCATTTGAGCCGTGTTTGGGGCCAGGCGTGATAGAGCGTCGAGCAAAGATAAAGGAGCAGCATCGTGGCGACGAAGAGGATCGTGCCGATCAGGAAAAGCGGATTCTCATGCCGCGCCGCTGCGGTTACGAGGAAAGGCGAGGCGATGAGCGCCGCGATCAATCCGAAACCGTGGCTGGCACTATTGGCAATCTCTTCGCGGAGCGACTGCGTCCATTTCGGCTCGGCCAAAAGTTCGTCGATCGCTTTCATGATTCGGAGCATTCTCATATGACAACGTCCAGCCGGTGAGAAGCCTAAATCCGTCGCTTGATGGATCGGCATCCGCCAGACAGGCTTGGGCATGGGGTTGAAGGCGATCTTCTTCGATGCGGCGGGAACGCTTCTTTATCTAACCAGGAGCGTCGGTCATCATTACGCGCTCGTTGGCGGCGAGATTGGGTTAACCCTGGACGCGGGGGAACTCGATCGCGCGTTCGCGACCGCGTGGCGATCGATGCCGCACCGCGCCGCTGTCGCGGGCCCGAGAGAAAATGACGACAAGGATTGGTGGCGGGAGCTGGTCAATCGCGTTCTCATCGACGTCGCCCCTTCACTCAATGAGCTCGACCGCGATAACTTCTTTGAGATCGCCTACGAGCATTTTGCCGAGGCCGGCGTGTGGGAGCTTTATCCCGAAGTCATCGATGTCCTGGAGAATTTGCGTCCACATTTTCAACTTGGCGTCGTCTCAAATTTCGATGGTCGTCTGCGTTTGGTCCTCGAGCAGCTCGGCGTCTCGAAATTCTTTTCGCACATTTTCATTTCGAGCGAGATCGGCGCGGACAAACCCGATCCCGAAATTTTTCGGCGCGCTCTGCGCATCGTTAATCTTCAACCGAACCTAGTGCTGCATGTGGGCGACGATCCAAAACGCGATTGGGAAACAGCGCGCTCGGCGGGCCTGGAGGTATTTCAGCTCGAACGTCCGCGCAATTCGCTGCAGGATTTGGTTGCAGAGGTAACTTGATGAAAGAAGCGACGCCGCGCACTCCAGAATGGGAAGAAGCTTTGAGTGCTTTCCCGGAAAACATCCGGGCGGACATCGACAGCATCTGGGATAATCGCGGAGTTCTTCCGGCCGAGATCGTGGGCCGGATCGTCGGCGCTTCTCAAATCGAAATCGGCGCGCTGATGATGCAGTTGCTGCCGCTGGCGCAGCTATACGCCGTCGTCCCGGCGTCGGGTTACCAAGTGGGCGCGGTCGCGGCGGGAATGTCCGCCGCGGGGACGATTTGCAGTTTATATTTAGGGGCGAACTTCGAGTTTTCCAACGCGGCGCTGAGCTTTACCGCTCACGCCGAGCAGGCCGCGACGAACAACGCCTGGCTTAATGGAGAACAGGGCGTGCAGGCGCTCGCGATCAACGCCGCGCCGTGCGGTTATTGCCGGCAGTTTCTTTATGAACTGGTAACGGCGCAGGTGCTGAAGATTCTTCTGCCGGATTCGAACAATCCTTCCGGCTACGCCGCCACACCGCTGACGAACCTTCTGCCCAAGCCGTTTGGTCCTGGCGATCTCGGAGTGCGAGGCGGTTTCATGGATCCCTCGCTCTGCTCGCACGCGGTTGCACTGACTGATAGCTCGCCGACTGATCCGCTGGTCGACGCCGCTCTCAAGGCCGCATCCGCGAGCTATGCGCCGTACGCGACGCGCGAATCTTTCAATTACGCCGGGGTCGCAGTGCAACTCGCGGACGGTAAAACCTACGGTGGACGTCATGCCGAGAACGCCGCTTACAATCCGAGTCTGCCGCCATTGGAATCCGCGCTCGCGTTCATGAATATGGGGCAGCCGTTGACCGCGACGCGCACGGTCAGTCGTTGCGTGCTCGTGGAGGTTCCGACGCTGGCCAGCCAACGCAGTGCGACCGAGGCCGCGCTCGCGGCTTACGCTCCGGGTGTGCCGCTCGAATATTACACGGCCCACGTCGTGTCCGGTTGAATCTTGCAGCACGCATCGAACTGGACTAGAAACGTTGCTCCCGTTCGCTGATCTCCTCCGCGATTGTTGGGTTGGTAGCTCAATGGTAGAGCAGCGCCCTTTTAAGGCGTTGGTTGTGGGTTCGAGTCCCACCCAACCCAGATTTTGAAAATGGCCTGCGCTTAAATCCTTCGAGGTTAATCAGCTCTGGTATTGTTCGTCGCTCACCTTTTCCATCCACTCGACGACCTTACCATCGAGTGCTTCTTGAACGGCGATGTGCGTCATGGCCGTGGTCGGTGCCGCGCCATGCCAATGCTTCTCATTAGGCGCAATCGAAACCACATCCCCGGGACGGATATCCTCGATCGGACCGCCGTCGCGTTGCGCCCGACCGCAACCGGCTGTGACAATCAAGGTCTGACCTAGCGGATGGGTATGCCACGCGGTGCGGGCGCCCGGCTCGAACGTGACGCTCGCGCCCGCCGCGCGCGCTGGAGCCTTTGCTTGAAACAGCGGATCGACGCGGACCGTGCCGGTAAACCAATCTGCCGGTCCTTTGCTGGATGGTTGTGAACCATTTGTTTTGATTTCCATTTTCAGTCTCCTGTTTGGCCCGTTCAGAGGCCGGTGGTGGCAAGAAGGTAGGCAGGATACCGTTCACCATCGACCCTGATCGCGGCCGCCGCGCGCTCGATCTCTGCGAGGTCATCGGCAATCAGCTCGACGTCGGCCGCCCCGATGTTCTCCTCAAGCCGATGCAGCTTGGTGGTGCCGGGGATCGGCACGATCCAAGGTTTCTGCGCCAAGAGCCAGGCGAGGGCGATCTGGGCGGGCGTCGCCTTCTTCGCGCTTGCACCGCGTGAGCGCGGCGGACGGTCAGCGCCGCGCTCTGCTGCGGCGCGGATCAGCGCGATAGCATCGTCCTAAGTGAGCGAAGTGGCATAGCCGAAGTTCAGTCCCATGCACCCAAAGCCGATGGTTGAGACTTCCAGATTACTGTTTCCAAGTTTGCGTTTTTGCATTGTTTGATCTCGCTGTCGTGCGCCTGGACGATTCAGGCGTGACTGGAGCATATAATATTACGCACGGCGGTTCTCTGGTGACCGTGCGGGGCCTGACGTCTCAGGACATCAGCCATTTGCGCAATCTTTTCGGGCCATTCCCGATTTTTTGCTTGAGTGAGAAATCCAATCCAATCACGTTGAATGCGTGAGAGCTGATTGCGCCGTCGAAAGCCGAAGTGCCCTGACGCACTTCGTGACGACCCGGTGGAGTTTGATCCGCAACCGGAATATCGCCCGTTCCCGCAGCAGCGAAGATACCGGCCTCGGGAAACTCTGCGAAATTTATTGGCGTCCGATTTTCACCTTTATTTATCGGCGTGGATATTCCGCGCCCGATGCGCAGGATCTGACCCAGGATTTTTTTCTGATGGTGCTGGAGGGGAACCTTCTCCAAAGCGCCGACCCAAAGCGGGGACGTTTTCGTTCCCTGCTGCTTACGTCAGTGAAGAATTTCTTGATCGATGCCGCGGCGAAACGCAACAGGCACAAACGGGGTGGCGGCGTGCAATTCGTCTCCTGGGAGAAATGGATGTCCGATGCGCCCGCGCAGTTATCCCTTCCGATGGCGGCGATGGAATCGGCGCCGCCCGAGGCGTTGTTCGACGCAGGCTGGGCGGCGGCCATCGCGGAGGAAGCGCTGCGCCGGTTAAGGATGGAGTGCGAAAGCAAAGGACGCCGTCGCGTTTACGAAGTCTTGCAGAGCCATCTTACCCTGGAGCGCAGCGACATTTGTTATGAGGGCCTTTCCCGCGCCCTTGGAGTGCCTGAGCCGTCGGTGAAGAGTTTGCTGCATCATTTCCGCAAGCGCTATCGGTCGCTTTTGCGCGAGGAGATCGCCAAGACCGTCGAGAACGAGGCGAACGTGGACGACGAGATCCGCTATCTTTGCGCCACTCTGTCCGCTACCCTGAACTGACCGGACATGGAACTGAGCCCCCCAGCCGATCCGACCTTTGGCGTTCTCGCCGAGCCGGAGGTATGCGCGGAATGCCATTCCGTTTCCCGGCTCACGAACGGTCTTTGCCTAAACTGTCTTTTGCGCGGCGCTCTGGATACTGAGGAGGCTGCCGCGGGCAAAGAAGCCTTTAAGGAAGTATTGGCCGCCGTGAAATCGCGGGACGGTGACTGGCACATTGCCGATCACGAGATTCTAAACGAAATCGCGCGCGGCGGAATGGGCGTGGTTTATCAGGCCAGGGAACCGCATTCGGGACGCATCGTCGCCCTTAAATGCGTGCTGGCTTACCAGGGTGATTCCGATCACGTGCTCGCTCGTTTCCGGCGAGAAGCGGAGACTGCGGCGCGCCTGGATCATCCCCACATCGTGCCGATCTATCAGGTCGGTGAGACAGCCGACGGATTCCCTTATTACACGATGAAGTACGCGGCAGAGGGCAGCCTGTTGCAAGCGCGCCATCCGTTGCTCCAGCATCCGCGCGAAAGCATCCAGCTCATGGTAAAAGTCGCGCGCGCCGTACAGTACGCTCACGAGCAAGGCGTGCTGCATCGCGACCTGAAACCGGGCAATATTCTGTTGGATTCTCGCCGCGAACCGCTCGTGAGTGATTTCGGTCTCGCGCGATGTGAAGCCACTTCCAGCTATCTCACGCGATCGATGGCCAGCTTCGGAACGCCCGGCTACATCGCGCCGGAACAAGCTGACGGCCCCGCCGCGCGGCTGACTGCCACCGCTGATATTTACAGTCTCGGCGCCATCTTGTTCGAGCTCCTGACGGGCCGGCCGCCGTTTGTCGGCGACAACGCCTTTGCGGTCATGAAACAATCCGCGGAGAAGCCCGCACCAAAAGTTCGGACCCTGGCGCGGCATGTGGACCGCGACTTGGAAACAATTTGCGCCCGTTGTCTCGAGCGGGAGCCAGCGGATCGCTATCAATCCGCCGCGACTCTGGCGGGCGATCTGCAAAACTGGCTCGATGATCGTCCTATCGTCGCGCGCCGCGCGGGGCTTTGGGTTCAATCGCGCCGTTGGGTTCGCCACAATCGCAGGCTTGCCGCTTTGCTCGGTGCGTTTTGCATTCTCGCCGTCGCCTCGGTCAGTTGGCAAATCCACAACCGAAGACTTCAAACCACCGTGCGCGAGAGCGTGCTGGCTTCGCGTTCAGTCGTGATCCTGCCCTTCCTGGATCTGGATGGTGTCCTGCCCGATCGCGCGCTGGCAGAGTCCATGGCCAGCTCCTTGAAAAGCGAATTGGATGCCTACGGCCCTTCTCTGGTAAAGACTACGGGATCAGAATCGGCGCCCGGCTGGGGTTCCCTCGAAGATATCCGCAGAGCCGGGCGAGAAACGAACGCCCGGACGGTGCTCACTGGGACGGTACGGACAGTTGAAGGCAGGAAGCGCGTCTCTTATCGGCTCATGGACGCGGCGAGTGGTGACTCGCTCTTCACCGTTATTTCGGAGCGGATGGAACAAGGGAATCCAGCGAAAGGCTTGGGTAAGAGCCTATATCCGATTTTGAGTGAGAAGGATTGGTCGAGCATCCTTCAAGCAAAGACTGACCCAGGCTTAAGGAACGATGTCGCAAGAGAAGCTATTGTAGCGGGCCGTGCGTTGCAGCAGCGCTGCACGACCACCTCCGATTGCGATAACGCCATCGCCTTGTTTAGGACGGCTTTGCGGGCGGAACCTAATTCCACCCTGGCTCATTCCTACCTGTCTATTTCGGCGACCGGCCGAACCCATTACAACGCCGATCGCAGTTTCTTGAAGCTCGGAGAGGAGGAGGCCGACGAAGCCATCGCTCTGTCGCCATATTCGAGCGATGCACACAGGGCCAAGGCCGGCGTTTATTATCAAGAGGGAAAATTTTCCGACGCGCTCGAGGAAGAATTGCGAACAATCGAATTCGGAGGATTGGAGGAGAAGGTCGGTAATTTCCTCGGTCAAACGCTCCATATGTTAGGCCGGCCCCATCATGCGCTAAATTGGTGCAGACTTCCCTTCAACAGAGCGCGGACGCCGGGAGAGGTGGATTGGCTTATAGGAGATTGCTGGATTAAACTTGGTGACGATGAGCGCGCGTTACAGGCCTATCGGCGTGCGGCCGAGCTACGGCCTGACTCGCCTCGAGGTGAGGTTGGGATGTCGCTCGTCCATTTACTAAAAGGGGATTTTGATGGAGCACGGGAAGTAGGGCGAACGATCCGTCGCAATCGGGAAGAATTGAATGAAACCGATCAGATCGCAGCGCAAATCGAGTTTTTTGCCAGAAACTTCAAGGCCGCCGAACTTCTCTATGGAGCTCTGGCGAAGGCCGATGCGGACGGAGGCGGCTCATTTTGGGGAGCGGTCACTTATAGATCGGCATTAGCCCGAATAAGACAAGAACTTGGTGATAAGGAGGCCGCAAGCGCACTCATGACAGTCTGCCTGGAAAAGGAAACAGCGGCCGTGAATCGTGAACCTTCGAATCCCGAGGCCGCTTATCGCCTGGCGGCGGTTGAAGCATTGCTAGGTAGATCAGAGGCCTCGTTTTACCATCTGCGAAAAGCGAGAGAATCTGGCTGGGTGGATTACCGATCTTTCCAAATGGATCCACGCTTTGATTCGCTGCGGCAGCATCCAGAGTTTGATACGATCATCAAAGAATTGTCCGCCAAGGTGGCGAACATGCGGTTACGAGCAGAAAACCAACAACCAAAAAAATAGGAAATGATACAAATGAATGCAAAAAACTGGGATCAGATGAATAACGACGAGAAGCTCGATCGTTTAACGTCGGTGCTAACTCTTGCGGGATCGGATGTAAAATTCCGGGATCGCTGTCTGGTTTCGCCCGAATCAGCCAAGAAGGCAGTGAGTGAGATCGGAGAAATCGAGTTTCCCTCGGATTTCCGAGTTCAGTTTCTTACCCCGGAAGAGCGGTTAAAGACTCTGGTTCTTGCCGTGCCTGACCTCATCCCAGCCAAAAACGGCGAGGCCGAGGTCCGCAACGCGGAGGACTATCAGACCTGTAGTTACAGCCTCTGGAGAAGCTAGCGGAGCGAAACTGCGGGTTAACCCGCCTAGTTTAAGAGCAGAGCGTCCTGAAGTGCTTGCAGGACGTCGGCAGAAGCGAGAGGTGTATCGGTGGGCATCGGCTCTTTGGTGGTTCGAAGGAAGTAAGGGATGTCGAGCCGCTTCAAGGCTTGCGTCTCGGCGCGCACGACGGCGGAGGATACGATGGTCCGCGAACATAAGCGGGTGATAAGTCGATTCCTCTCTTTGCCAGATCGCAGAACAGCCGGTTGAATCGAAGCTTGCCTGATCGCACTGTACTTCTCCGTTGCCCAGTAGATCCAGCGCCTTTTGCAGGAACGGATCCGCACTAACTGGCGAAGGAAGGCCGATCGCCGGGCCTCGCTCCCGAGAATAGAGCGCCACGCCCGAATAAAACCGCCGATGATCTCGCGCGCGTAAGGACCCGCGCTAAGGCCTCTGCCGCCCATTCGGGGGAGATGGTTTCCCCTGGTCGTTCGGCCCAGGATACTGCTCCGGGATTGTAAGCTAGAACGTCTTGAGTTAGGGAAAAATCCAGTCCGATAGAGGAGGTCAAGTGGAGCTTGCGCTGCCGTCAGCGCAGAGACATGCCAGAGCGCATCAGCGTCTACCAGGACAGGATGCTCGCCACAGGCTATGGCATTGTCACGATGGCAATCGACCGCCCTTAGGAGGTAAGCCGCGGCAATCATTCCGCCCATGCGTTGATAGAACCGGCGAGCGGCTGCTTCACTCCGACAGGGAAGCGCTTCGACATATTCCATCCAGCAGTAATCTTTCCGCCGCAGGACTCGCGCTGCCCGCAACTTTGGCCGGAACGATCGCCTGTTCATCGACTCCAGTAACGAGAACCATTCCCACTCGCCCAGACCTCGCCGCGGTTTATAGATGACAGAGCCGGCTTCGAACTGAAGGCGCGCAACCGACCGTCCTGAGTTATGCCAATCCGACAGGTCGCAGTGCAGATCGACAATTCTAGCGATCGGCCGGCCGTTGAAGAAAGCTCCTGAGAGAGCATGGCGATCAAGCATGAAGCGCGAAAGGACTTCCATCACGTAAGTGCGCCATTGCGAAATGATCTGACACCAAAGACCCGCCAGGACGGGGAACTTCTTGAACAAGGCGAAAAGCCGGTCACTTGGTTTGTCGCGGAGGAACATCCGTTCGGCCACCTTCGAATCTGGCGGCGCAGGCAGGATGCCGATTGAACCCATGGCGAGGCCAAAGCTCTTCCATTCCAGCTCGAAGCAGGGGCGGGTTAGCCGTTCGAGTCGGTGCCGTAGATCCCTTCGTAGACTAGCTTTCGCCTTATCCGATACCTCAGCCAGCAAATCGGGCTTGGCGGCCTGTTGCAGTTCGCGCCATCCGTAATCCGCTCCCGCGGCGCAAAGCTTCACCAATGGAGTAGCTCGCTTTGTTTGAAACTCAAAAAGTGGCAGCGCATGCAACATGCGCCGCACTTCAACTCCCAGTCGGGATCGCACCAAGGGCGCTTCGCCATCGGCTATCGCCCTTACGATCGCATTAACCTCCGCTTTGGAGAGAGTCATTCCGCAATTGCAGGTTCGCCTCCCAGACTAAGACGGTCTTCCTTTCAGGAAAGGCGAAAGCGACGCCAGTGCGCTTCGCAATCCGGGAGCAGTTTGTCATCGCCGATTAACTGGACAATGCCGATGAGGGAATTGATTGCTCGCATGGAACCACTAGGAAAATTCCACGAAGGCAATTCCCATTTCGGCCCGACGACGGACAAGTAGCTATCCGAATCCGCCTCCAGGGCACCCTGGATTACTTCCGAAACGATGTGACTCCCGATAGGACCCAGAGTTAGTCCGTCGGCCTTTAGCTCGGCTTCTTTTAACACGTAATAAAACAGCGGGCTGTTCTGCGCTAGGCCACTCTTGCGCAAGATACTCCCGGAATTGTCGCAAGTGTCGCCGGTTAAGTCCTCGGTCGTCAGGCGATCACCAGCGTTGATTCTGCCCTGTGAGAGAAACGCATCGGCTACCTCCTGACCCGATGGCAACTGGGCGCGCGCCCCGCGCAGGAGCGTTCTTACTGGAAGGTTTGCTGGATTCGGCGGTTCCAGGCTATTAGCCAGCTGAATCGTCCCGGGAGATAAGCCATGCATCGCACGGCTGATCGATGTGTCGATAAACGAGGCCGATGCTGGTGGGCCCGAAGTAGGCAAACCATCGAGGAATGTTCCCCATTCGACGAGGTAATCATCGGGAATGGGCGCCGCTTTTTGGCCCAGCGCCATTAGTTCACCAATAACGACGCGCTTTTGCCGGCAATTCAGGCGGTAGGCGTTTCGCACCATGGCGTGCCCGAAGCGAAAGGCGGCGAGGGAGAATTCTATGGGAATGGAAAAACTCGATCCTGTCTTACGCGGAGTCCTGTGTTGCTGATGATTCCAAACGTCAGTATGCAGCATCCGTGGCAGAAAATCGTGGCGGATTATCCATTGGTAATGCCAGCAGACCAGACGCCGAGCCCGCTCGAATAAGGTGCCTGTTCCCAGGCACTCCGTTGCTGCTATCAGCGCCTTGTTCGTCTCGAGCTGCCTGATTGCCTCATTGTGAAACTTGAGAAAAAGGACGTGCAGCTGTCTTAACAGGAGGTTGTCGAGATTGCGCGTGTCTTCGAGGTCGCCAATGAGAACGCGCCCATGTTGCACAGGCAAATCGCGGAGATAGCCCGTTGGAGTGGTGGCTCCGATCTTAAAGGTCTCGGCGTCCGTTTCTCCCTCGTAGAGATAGGGGGATTTTTCCGGCCCTCCGCCATAAACGTGATCAAGATCGAAAGCGGCAGTTCGGAAATTCGGCGTCTCTTCCGGGTCGGAATAAGGCCCCGCCAGTGGCGTAGGATCATGGGTCAGGTCATGACCTAGAAATTGCCCGAAGTAAGTGTATCCGACCCGCGGTGTGAGGGTGCCTTCGCGCTCGACCTCATAGCGCATGGCGTTTCCTAATTCGATGAGCCTTTCTTCGTCCTTCGCCCCAATGGGTTTATTCGGCTTCGGAAAGAGCCGGGAATAATAGCCCTTAGGCGCCGCACTCATCGCCCGGGCATGACTGCATGCCATGGCTGGATGCGATGAAACGGACTCTTCCAGGGGTGTGCCAGTCGCACTCATACTCACTCCAAATATGGCGGAGGAGCCGAGACTTGGAAACTTAAATAGTGCAGCCTCTTAAGGTGTTTTAGCCGCAGGCTTCGGCGCCGAAGCCTTCTTCGTCGCGATCCACGCATTCACATTTCGTTCGAGGACATCGAGCGGCACCGCGCCCGACAGGAGCACGGCGTCATGAAACTCCCGGATGTCGAAGCTTCCTCCGATCTCGCGCCGGGCCCGATCGCGCAGCTCTTTGATCTTGAGTTCGCCGATCTTGTAAGCCAGCGCCTGACCCGGCATCGAAATGTAGCGATCGATCTCGTTCACGATGTCGTTCTCGGCTTTCGGCGCGTTTTCCATGAAGTAATCGATCGCGCGCTTCCGGTCCCACTTCATCTGATGCATTCCGGTATCCACCACGAGGCGCACCGCGCGCCACATCTCATAGGTAAGCTGGCCAAATTTAGAATAAGGATCGTCGTAGAGTCCCATCTCCTGCCCGAGCGATTCCGAGTAGAGGCCCCAGCCTTCGACAAACGCGGTGTACCCGCCGTAGCGGCGGAACTTCGGAATGTCTCCTAGCTCCTGTGCGAGCGCGATCTGGAGATGATGGCCCGGGACGGATTCATGCAATGAAAGCGCCATCATCTCCCACTTCGGGCGCGTCTCCGGCTTGTAAAGATTGACGAAGTAAAGGCCGGCGCGCGAACCATCGGCGGCTGGCTGATTGTAGTAAGCCGTCGTTGTATCCGGCGCGATTTTGTCGGGAATCGGCGTCACGCCGTAAGGGGTGCGCGGCAGGGTCTTGAAGACTTTCACCAGGTTTGGATCGATCCGTTTCGCCAGGGCGCGATACGCTTGCAGCAATTCGTCGGGCGTCTTGTAGAAGAACTCCGGATCGGTCCGCAGCTTCGTGAAAAATTCCGGAAGCGTTCCCTTGAACCCGGTCTTCTCCATGATCGTCTGCATCTCCGCCTTGATGCGGGCGACTTCGCTCAGACCCTTCTCGTGAATCTGCTGCGGCGTCAGATCCGTCGTGGTATGCCGCCGCGCCAGGTAAGCATAAAACTCCCCGCCCTGTGGCATTTTCCAAACGCCCACTTCGTCGAACGCCGCCGGCAGATATTCTTCCACGAAATATTTTTTGAGCTTTTGAAAAGAAGGAAGGACTCCGGAGGCGATCGCTTCCTGAGCCGCTTTCGTGAGCCGGTCGCGATCCGCTGCCGCAATTGCCTCGGGGAATTTCTGGAACGCTTTGTAGAACGGACTCTCGTCCGGTTTCGAGACCAACTGCTTGTCGATCTGCGCCGGCACGCGCTCGAGGACGATCTTCGGCCAAATGATGTGGCTCTTCGCGCCCTCGCGCATGAGCGCAATGTTCTGGTCCATCAACGCGGGAAACGCCCGCAGGCGCGCGATCCAGTCTTCATAATCTTTGACCGTCTCGAACCGGAGCCGGTCGCCCAATTCATCCAGCGTCTGCAGGCCGCCGCGCTGATTGATCGGCATCAGGTAAGTTCGAAACTTGAATCCTTCGATGTCGGTCTCGAGATCCTTCTTAAACAGGTCGTAGTTGAGTTGGTCGGGCAGCGGAAGCTTTGCCCGGTCGAACTTACTCAACCCGGCCAGCGCCTGCTTTGCATGTTCTTCGCGCTTTCGAATTGCTTCCAGGCTTTGGTCGCCCCAACGATCGTTCCAGCGCCGATCGCCCATCGACGAAGCGCGCGCCGGACTTTGCTCCATCTCGTAATTCCACTCCGCTTCAAAGAAGGCGTTGAGCGATTTGCTCGCTTCGGTCTCTTTCGTTTCCGCGGCCGTGGCGAAAGGCAATTTCAGCAAGGCGAGGACGAGGAGCGTGAGTGAGAATTTGTTTAAGCGCATGGAATTGTCCCGGTTGGTTGCAAGCTGCGGCGGCAACGGCATTGTCTAGTGAGGCGTGGCGGAAAGAACAATCCAGAAGTTGCCTCGCGTATTATGAGCAAAAATAATCTTCGGACGAGCATTCTTCACTTCGCGGTTTTCGCCGGCCTCGTTTTCACGGACGCGATCCCGTGTTTCGCGCAGGAAAATTCGCCATCCCCGACGCCCACGGTTGCGCCCTATTCGGCGCAGACTCTTTCCGAGCTCAAACAACTCCAGCAGGCGGCGTTGAAGAGCGATTACGCCTACCGGCAGGTCGCGCATTTGTCGAATAACATTGGGCCGCGCCTGACCGGTTCCGCGCAGGCGCAAAAGGCAGTCGACTATCTCGCCGCCGAATTGAAGGCGCTCGGGCTCGAGGTCCAACTCGAAAAGCTGACGGTGCCGCATTGGGTGCGAGGCGAGGAAACGGCGGCGCTGGTTGAGTATCCAGGGATGGCGGAAAACACGACCCAGAAAATTGTTTTGACGGCCCTCGGCGCGAGCGTGGCGACGCCCGCCGAGGGACTGACCGCGGAAGTGCTCGTCGTTCGAGATTTCGATGAGCTGCAAGCGCTGGGAAAGGACAAGGTCGCAGGGAAAATCGTTCTCTTCGATTATCACTTCGATAAACAGATGGCGGCGCAGAGCCAGGCGGGGCAGGCGTACGGACAAGCGGTGAAGTATCGCGCGGAAGCGCCAAGCGCGGCGGGTAAACTGGGTGCGGTCGCGGCGTTGATCCGGTCGGTCGGTGGCGCGGAGTATCGTCTCCCGCATACGGGCCAGACCGATTACGCGAAAGATGCGCCGAAAATTCCGGCGGGAGCAGTCACGGCGGAAGATGCCGATCTGATTGCCGCGCTCGCGCCGCAAGGAAAAGTGCGGATGCGGCTCGTCCTCACGCCGCAGCAACTTCCCGATACCACGAGCTACAATGTGATCGGCGATTTGAAGGGGAGCGAGCACCCGGAACAGGTGGTGATTGTTTCCGGCCATCTCGATTCCTGGGATCTGGGAACGGGAGCGATTGATGATGGCGCCGGCGTCGCCGTCTCAATGGAAACGGCCAATCTGATCCAGCAGCTCCATCTGCGCCCGAAGCGAACGGTGCGGGTGATCGCGTGGATGAATGAAGAGAATGGATTGGCCGGTGGCAAGACTTACGCGAAGGACCACGAAAAAGAGATCGCGAATCATTTCGCCGCGATCGAGACAGATGGCGGCGCGGGGCATCCGCTCGGAATCAACTACGCCACGAAACCGGAAGCGAAATCGTTCTTCGAACCGGTCGCGAAAATTTTGCAGAGTTCCGGCGCGGGCATCCTGAGTTTCTCCGAGCACGCGGGCGCTGATGTCGGGCCGCTCACGAAACTCGGAGTGCCGGGGTTCAGTCCGATCCAGGATAATCGGATCTACTTTAATTATCACCACACCGCCGCTGACACCCTGGACAAGATCGTTCCGCGCGAGCTCGCGGAGAATGCCGCGGTCGTCGCCGTGATCGCCTACGCGCTCGCGAATCTCGAGAAGCCGTTGCCGCGGTAAGCCGACCTCGATTCGTCCATTTAATCCCAAACGCGGGTCATCCCGACGCGCGAAGACGCGGAGGGACCTCGCATTCGAAGATTGTGACGTCTTGGGATCCCAAGCGTGATCCGAAAGTAGATGGGAGGTCCCTCGCCGTCTTTCGCGGCTCGGGATGACCCGTTATTTCGCTTCATCAGAACGCCTTGTTCCCGTCTCTTCTCGAAGCGATAGTGAACGCCATGCGCGCTCCGCTTCGTTTTCTTTTTATTTCCCTCCTTCTCGCCTTCGTTTCGCTTTCACGCGCCCAAGAGAATCCGCCGACACCGCAATTGAGCGACATCTTCTTCAAAAATCTCAAAGTCCGCGGCATCGGACCGGCGGTGATGGGTGGACGCGTCTCCGACATCGCGCTCGATCCGCGCAATCCCGCCGTGTTTTACGTGGGACTGGCGACCGGCGGACTTTTCAAGACCGGCGATAACGGCGTTTCCTTCGATCCGATTTTCGACAAGGAAGGTGTGCAATCGATCGGCGCCGTCGCGATCGCTCCTTCGGATTCCGATGTGATTTGGGTCGGCACGGGCGAAGCGAACGACCGCAATTCCTCCGGTTGGGGTAAAGGCGTTTTCCGTTCCACCGACGGCGGCGGGACCTGGCAGAACGCCGGGTTGAAAGAGAGCCGCACCATCGCGCGCATCATCGTGCATCCGGCGAATCCCGAAGTCGCTTACGTTGCGGCGGTCGGTCATCTCTGGGCCGACGGTGGCGAGCGCGGACTTTTCAAGACGACTGATGGCGGGAAGAATTGGAAGCCGGTCTTGCAGGCGCCGGCCGCGCACACCGCTCGAGTCGGGTGCGGCGATGTGGCGTTCGACTCTTCTAATCCCGAGGTGGTGTATGCGGCGCTCTATGCGCGGCAGCGTTCGCCCTGGGGATTCACCTACGGCTCGGCGCTAACGAACGGCGAGGACGTGAGCGGAATTTTCAAAAGCACAAACGGCGGCGCGAATTGGAAGAAACTTGGCGGCGGTCTTCCGCCGCAAACGGGTCGCATCGGTCTCGCGGTCACTCCGGCCAATCCGAAAATCGTGATGGCTGTGGTGCAAAGCGATGAAGGCGGCAACGGTCCGCTCACCGACATCCACAGCCGGAGCGGCGGCGTTTTCCGCTCTGAAGATGGCGGCGAGAAATGGACGCGGACGAGCGATTACAATCCGCGCCCATTTTATTTCAGCCAGATCCGCGTCGACCCGGCGAACGATCAGCGCGTCTATTTGCTCGGCCTCGCCCTGCTCGTTTCGGATGATGGCGGGAAAAATTTCCGCGAAGATCTGTCGGACAAGCTGCATCCGGATTGCCACGCGCTCGTGATTCAACCGGGCACAACGCCCGCACCGAAGCCGCCGAAACCCGAGGACAAAAACAAACCGCCGAAGCCGCCGGTCTGTCAGCGTCTGTTGCTGGGAACGGATGGCGGCATTTATCAAAGTTATGCGGCAGGCAAAGGCTGGGAACATTTGAACCGGATTCCTTCCGGCCAGTTCTACCGCATCTCGCTCGATGACAGCCGGCCTTTCTACCGCATCGCGGGCGGATTGCAGGACAACTCAAATTGGGTTGGGCCGAGCGGAGTGCAAAGCAAGGAAGGGATCCGGAATTCAGACTGGACTCCGTTTACCGGCGCGGACGGCTTCTACGTTTTGTTCGACCCGGCCGATCGCGACACACTTTATGGCGATAATCAAGGCGGCGCGGTCCATCGCTTCAACATGCGCACGGGCGAACTGCGGCAGCTCCGGCCGGAAGCGCCGGAGGGCCAGCAGCGTTATCGCTTCCATTGGAATTCGCCGCTGGTCATGAGCAAACACAAACCCGGTGTCCTGTATCTTGGCGGCAACCAGGTTTTCCGCCTGACGGATCGCGCGGAACGTTACGCCGCAATCAGCCCCGATCTCACGCGCAACGATCCGGCGCGCACGAATGCGAGCGGCAGCGGCGCGGAAAATTACGGAGTCGTTTTTTCGCTCGCGGAATCGCCGGTCAAGCCGGGACTTCTCTGGGCCGGGACGGATGACGGCCGGCTGTGGGTCACCGATAACGATGGGGGAAAATGGAACGAGCTGACGGTGAATTTGCCGGAGCCCGCGCGCGGCCAATGGATTTCGCGCATCGAACCCGGAGCGAAGGACGCGAACGTCGCTTACGTCGCGGTGAATGCGTACCGGGCCGGGGACGATCGTCCGATGATCGTGCGCACGGCGGATGGCGGGAAGAGCTGGCAGAGCGTCGTGGGCGAGGGGTTGCCGGCGGACGCGCCGGTGGAAGTGGTGCGCGAAGATCCGGTTAATCCCCGGCTGCTTTATGCCGGAACGCACTTCGGCCTCTTCGCTTCATTCGATCAGGGCGCGCACTGGATGAAAATCGGCGACATGCCGGCGGTGCGCGTGGACGATTTGCAAATCCATCCGCGCACGAGTGATCTCGTGATTGCCACGCATGGCAGAAGCATCGGCATCATCGAAGACACCCGGGCGTTGCGCGAGCTCACGCCCGAAGTTGCCGCGAAATCGGCGCATCTCTTCAGCGTGCGGCCGGCTCTGGGCGCTTATCTGCCGGCAGGGTTTTCGGATTGGAATGGCAAAGGCGTTTACCGCGGCCAGAATCCGCCCGAGGGCGCGCTCTTCACGGTTTGGATCAAGGAATTCACCGGCGATGAGATCAAAATCGCGATCACGAACGCCGCCGGTCAACCGGTGGCGAATCTAAAAGCGCCCGGCGTGATGGGCGTAACCCGGTTTAACTGGGATCTGCGTCCGAGCGAAGAAATTCTCGCGAAGTATGGCGGCGACGATTCGAAAAAATTCCTGCCGGGCGGTGATTACACGGCGGAGTTGAGCTACGGCAAAATCAAGAGGAAACAGCCCTTCCACGTCGATATCGCCGAGGGGATCACGACGCGATAGTCACGGTCCGGTTGACATTCCGCCGATCCAGACGATGGTGCTGGCCGTTAGCAGTTAAGCGTCTTCTGCCTCGGCATCAGGCCCTTTCCACGGGGAAAACGAACGCGGGTCCGCGTTCCAACTAGAACTCGGTGTCCATGCAATCTTCTTCTCAAATTAGCAATCCGTTCTCCGCGCCTGACGCGCCCAGCCCCAGCCCGGAACAATCCGGCGATTCGTTTTTTCGCCTGCCTCGCGCGCGCATTAACTGGACGACCAGTTCGTTTCTGATCGGCACGCTTGCGCTCACTCTGACCGCAGTCCCCGTTTATCTCTGGTACTTTGGACTCGACTGGTTTCAGGTCGGGCTCTTTTTTGCGATGTTCGCGGCGTGCGGTTTCAGCATCTCGATCGGTTATCACCGTCTTTTCTCGCACATTGCTTTTCAAGCCGCGTGGCCGGTGCGTCTTTTCACGCTCGTCTTCGGCGCGGCCGCTTTTGAAAACTCTGTTTTGATGTGGGCGAGCGAGCACCGCCGCCACCACAAGCACGTCGATCACGACGACGATCCTTACAGCATCTCAAAAGGCTTCTTCTTCGCGCACATCGGCTGGCTGATTTTCAAGCTTCATCCCGAAGGGCCTTACGACAACGTGGGCGACCTTCGAAGAGACCGGCTCGTCGTCTGGCAGGATCGCTACGTCCAATGGATCGCCGCGGTGGTGAGCTTCGTTCTTCCGGCCCTGCTCGGGTTCCTCTGGAATGGATGGAGCGGCGCGCTCGGTGCGTTCCTCCTTGCCGGCATCACCCGCATCGTGGCGTTGCAGCACTGCACCTTTTTCATTAACAGCGCCTGCCACGTCTTCGGCACCCAGCCTTACTCCACCAAATGCAGCGCGCGCGATTCCTTCTTCCTCGCGCTCGTTACCTTCGGCGAGGGATATCACAACTATCATCACGAATTTCAGTACGATTACCGGAACGGCGTGAAACCCTGGAACTTCGATCCAACCAAATGGATCATCTGGACCTTGTCGAAACTGCGGTTCACGAAAAATCTGCGACGCGTTCCGACCGACAAGATTCTCGCGGCGCAACGGACCCGGGCCGAAAACGGTGCGGGCGAATACGAAATTATTTCAGCCGCTTCCGGACAGCGGTCTTGATCGCGAGCGTGTCGTAGGCCTGGCCGCAGGTCAGGAAACAGGCGCCGGCGATCGGAGACTTTCCGGACTTCTCTGTCGCCGCGATAAAAAATACCAACCGATCGCCGCTGGCGACCTGACGGACTCTTGTCGGATAACGCCGATCGACAAAAGAGATAACGCCCGCTGCGATCATGTCCGCGTGCTCGTGATAGAACATTTCCCGCGGATCGAAGAGCGGCACGATCTCACTCCTCACCATCGCCTGGTCCGTACCCTTCAAGATTTCGTCGATCCGTACCTCGAAATATCGCAGGCCCGGGTCGTTCTTCCTGCTGTTCGCCGGCTGGAGCATCGTGATCCGCTCAACTGAACCGATGACGATTAATTGCGATTCCGAAACGACTTTGGAAAGCGGCACCGAGACCGGAGAGACGGTCGATGCATCGGCAGGTTGAAAGAGCAGGCCCGCCAGCAGGGCCACGATCAGGATTCTCATCAAGACGAAGGTAACGCGGTTGTTACCTCGCCGATAGAAAACGATCAGGCAGCGAGGAGATCGGCGTTGTCGAGCGCGGCGATGATCTCACAGCCGGCCAGCAATTTTTCCAGGTTGTCGCAAGTGCGGAGCCTCTCGTCGCGCAGAATACGGAACCAGAAGTTTTCCGTCAGGGAACTCGTCGTTTTCGATTCGATAACAGCAGCAGGGTTGAGCATGCCTGACTACTTAGCAGCGGACATGCCACGGTCGTTTGCGGGTTTTCGCTATCCGGCAAAGCCCATGGAAAATGAAGCGGGTGGCCGACGGGACTCGAACCCGCAACAGCCAGAATCACAATCTGGAGCTCTACCATTGAGCTACGGCCACCGTCGCGTGGAAACCTAGATTTTAGATGCTGGATTGCAAAGGCAAAGCCGAGGAAAGTGGCACGGCGGACGCTTTACATTCAGGGGCAGTGCGCTCCGGCATTGCAACTCAACCGCACATGAATATTCTCGGCTTCTCCAAGACATGAAAAAAATCGGTCTGATTTTGTTCGCCGGTTTTTGTCTTTCCCTCGCGCCGGCGCGCCTGCCTGCGCAGTCCGACGACCCGAGCGAAGTCTTTCTTAAGGCTTACATGACTTCGCAGCAGGGCGAGAAACTCGAACACGATAATCAACTCCAGGCCGCGCTGGCCAAGTTCCGGTTCGCCGGCAGTCTGCTCGAAGAATTGCGCAAGACCCACGGGGATTGGCAGTTGGCCATTGTCGATTATCGCAGCCGCAAGATCGGCGAAAATATTGTGCGCGTTCAGGGAAAGCTCGGGAACCAAAAAGATCTCGCCGCTGCCAACACCTCACCGCCACCCGCGGCTTCAAATCCTCCCGTGTTGCCGACCAAGCCGGGCCCACCGGAACCGAGCGTGGATGTGGCCGGACCTCGAACGAAACCGGCGCCTTCTGCTCCGCCGCAAACCGAGGCACAACCATCAGTGGCGAGCGACGCCGCCATCAAGGAAGCGACCAAAAAGTTGCAGGACAAAGTCGATCAACTTCAGGCGGAACTGGATAAATCTCGCAATCAATATGACGCGGTCGCGAAAGAGAAGGAGAGTCTGAACGGACGTCTGCAGGAAACGAATTCGCAGCTGGAAAAGGCGCAGAGCGAACTGGAGAAATCCCGCGGCGCCGAAAAGGAAGTCCGCAGTCAGCTCGCGCAAGCTGAGGAGTCGCTCAAGAAAGTCGCCGGCTCCGACCGCACCGATAACAAAAAGCAGGAAGCGCTTCGGGGAGAAATTGCTCAGCTGAAGAAGGCGCTCGCCTCGGCCGAAAAGGGACGCGCCGCCGCGGAAAAAGAAAAAGAAGCCGAGAGCGCGAAGGTCACGGAGGTGACAAAGGAGCGCAATCAATTGCTCGCGGATTTGAAAGGCGCCAAGCAGGCGCAGGAACGCGTGCAAGTGCTGGTGACCGAGAATTCGGATTTGAAAACGAAGCTGGCGGCGGCGGAAAAGACCGTGAAAGAAATCAGCGAAGACAAGCCGAAGAAGGAACAGGAAGTGGCCGACGTGAAGCGGCAGCTCGAGCAATTGCGGCAGCAGCTCGCCGCGAGCCAGAAGCAAAACAAGGAATTCGAAGTGACCGTGGCCGATTTGCGCTCGCAACTCGCGGAGGCCGGGACGGAATTGGAGAAGGCGAAACTCACGGGCGCGAATGCCGACGAAACGGCGCGGCTCGTTAAGGAAAACGAAATGCTGCGCAAGATCGTCATGCGCGAGCGGCAGGAAGAAGCGCGCCGCGATCAGGCGAAAAAGCTGATGCTGGCTGAGTTCGAGAAGCTCCAGATCAAGTCCGACACGTTGAATCAGCAGATCGAACTTCTCGCTCAACCAGTGACGAAGTTGAGCACGGAAGAGCTGGCGCTGCTCCGGCAACCGGTCGCCGCAATTTCCGACAGCAATCCAGCTGCGTTACAGGCGAGCTTCGCCATTGCGAAACAGGGTCCGGCCAAACCAACTGGTCCAACCGTGCAGACGACGCCCAAACCGGCTGTTCCGGAGGAACTCGCGTCGGTCGCGAAAGAGGCGAAGGAAAATTTCGACAAGGGCAAATACCGCGCCGCGGAAAAACAGTATCAGGAGATCCTGACCAAAAGTCCGAACAATCTCTATTCGCTCTCGAATCTGGGCGTCGTCTATTTCCGGAGCGGAAAATGGAAGGCGGCGGAGCTGACCTTGAAAAAGGCGGTGGCGCTCGCGCCCAGAGACGAGTTTTCGCACACGACCCTGGGGATTGTTTATTATCGCCAAAGCAAATTCGACGAGGCGATCACGGAGCTAACGACCGCGCTCGGCATCAATCCCAAGAGCGCGACCGCGCATAATTATCTCGGGATCACGGCGAGCCAGAAGGGCTGGCAGGAAGCCGCTGAAAAAGAAATGCTCGATGCGATTGCGGCGAATCCCGAATACGCCGATGCGCACTTCAACCTGGCGGTCGTTTACGCGACGGGCCAGCCGCCGGCGAAGGAGCAGGCGAAGTTGCATTACGTGAAAGCGACTTCGCTCGGGGCCCAACCCGATCCGGCCTTGGAAAAACTCCTCCGGTAGGTGGATCGCGCGCTCCGCCGCGCGATGTTTGTTCGACGCGGCTTTGCTGCCATTATTTACATCGAGCGACGGAGCGCTCGATCCACCCATGCTGAAACCGTTTCTCACCGCGAACTGGCGCTACCTCGTGATGCTCAATTTCGCGGTCGATCCGAAGGTGCTGGAGGTGCTCGCGCCCCCGGGGACCGAGCTCGATTTCCACGAAGGCCGAACATTCCTCAGCGTGGTCGGTTTTCTTTTTTTGGATACGCGCGTGATCGGCCTGCCGATCCCGTTCCATCGCGATTTCGAAGAAGTGAACCTGCGTTTCTATATCCGCCGCAAAAGCGCGGACCAATGGCGGCGGGGAGTCGCGTTCATTCGCGAATTGGTCCCGCGGGCAGCGATCGCGATTGTGGCGCGGACATTTTATAGCGAACCATATTCCGCTCTGCCCATGCGGCATTCGATCGAACACAAGGACGGCCGCGTTTCCGCCGAGTATCAATGGCGTCGCGGCAAGCGCTGGGAAACTCTCGGCATGACGGCGACAGGCGAACCGCAGGAAGCCGCGCACGGGTCGCACGAGGAATTTATCACGGAACATTATTGGGGATACACCGCGCGCCGGGCTGGTCTGAGCGAATACCGGGTCGAGCATCCGCGCTGGAAGTTATGGATCGCGGAGACGACGAAGTTCGAAGCGGATGTGGCGACGCTCTACGGACCGCAGTTTGTCGAAGCGCTTTCAGCGCCACCCGCTTCCGGTTTTATCGCCGAGGGTTCGCCCATCGAAGTGCATCGAAGAACGCGCGAGCTTGAAATGTAGAGGCGCGAATCCTTGCCTGTCATCCCGAGCCCGCGCAGACGGCGAGGGACCTCACAAGCGCTGACCGGGCCGCTTCCGCGAAACACCAGACTTCGGAGGTAGACGTGATCGTACGGGCGCAAGCAAATCGACATTGCAGTTGCGAGATCCGTCGCCGTCTGCGCGGTCGGGATGACACGCAGTTACTTGCGCGTCATCAACTCGCGCAAAACGAATGGCAGGATGCCGCCGTGGCGGTAATAATCAATTTCAATCGCCGTATCGATGCGAAGCTTTACGGGAATCTGCTCCTGCTTTCCGCCTCGCGTGATCTCCAACGTCACCATTTGCCCTGGCTCAATCGCTTCGGACAAACCGGTAATCGCGTAGGTCTCCGATCCATCCAGGCCGAGCGTTTGCGCACTTGTGCCTTCGGCGAATTGCAACGGGAGCACACCCATTCCGACAAGGTTCGATCGATGAATCCGCTCGAAGCTTGCCGCCACCACCGCTTTCACGCCGAGCAACCGCGTTCCTTTTGCCGCCCAATCGCGGCTCGATCCGGTGCCGTATTCGTGCCCCGCCAGAATGACCAATGGAATTCCAGCGGCACGATACTTCACGGCCGCATCGAAGATGGACATCGTTTCTCCATTTTTCGAGCCGAAATATTTCGTCACGCCGCCTTCAGTTCCCGGCACCATAAGGTTTTTGATGCGAACGTTTGCGAACGTGCCGCGTGTCATGACGAGATCATTCCCGCGCCGGCTGCCGTAACTGTTGAAATCGACGGCGGCAATACCGCGTGACTTCAAATACTCTCCCGCGGGCGAAGTCGCTTTGATCGCGCCCGCCGGAGAAATGTGATCGGTCGTGACCGAGTCGCCGAAAATTCCGAGAGGCCGCGCGCCGCGGATGTTTTCGATCTTTCCGGGCGACATCGAGAAGTTCGCGAAGAACGGAGGCTTGTGGATGTAGTCGCTCTTTTCGTCCCATTCGTAGATTTCGCCCGCGCTCGAAGGGATCTCGTTCCACTTCGGATTCTGGCCGGCGAAATCGCGATAAAGCCGGCGAAACACTTCCGGCGTGAGCGCCGATTGCATGGCGTCGCGGATCTCCTGCAAGGTGGGCCAGAGATCGCGCAGGAAAATTTCGCGGCCGTCACCGCCCTTTCCGATCGGGTCCGTGGAGAGATCAAGATCGACCCGCCCGGCAAGCGCAAACGCGACGACGAGCGGTGGCGACATGAGGAAATTGGCTTTGATGTTCTGATGGACGCGCGCTTCGAAATTGCGATTGCCGGAAAGCACTGAAGCCGCCACGAGATCGAATTCGCTGATCGCCTTCTCAATCTTCGGATGGAGCGGCCCGGAGTTGCCGATGCAGGTCGTGCAGCCGTAGCCGACCACGTTGAATCCCAGTTGATCCAGATATTTCTGCAGTCCGGTTTTGTTGAGGTAATCGGAGACAACCCTCGACCCCGGCGCCAGCGAAGTTTTCACCGCGGGATCGATCGTTAGGCCGCGCTCGACCGCTTTCTTCGCGAGCAAACCCGCCGCGAGCATGACGCTTGGATTGCTCGTGTTCGTGCAACTGGTGATGGCCGCGATCAAGACGCTCCCGTGCCCAACGCGGCTCTGGCCATGCGCAAACGTGTCGCCGGGCTTCGCTTCGATTTCCGTGACGGAATCGGGCGTCGGGCGATTTGCCACCATCTCGACTTTGTTCCGCTCGTCGCCCGGCTCGATGCCCTGATCCTGGTTGTCGGTTGAAACCATTTCGCCCTGGTCCGGCGGCGTGTCGTTCAGGTTTACGAAATGCAGTTTGCCGAGTTCGCCGGTCTGTTTGCCATAGCCGCCGTCCTTGATTGGTTTCTCGAGGAGAGAACGAAAAACGCTCCCCAGTTCCGGCAAGTTTATCCGGTCCTGCGGTCGCCTGGGGCCTGCCACGCTCGGTTGCACGTCGGCGAGATCGAGTTCGAGATCGACGCTGTAATCGATCTCGCCTTTGCGCGGCATGCCGAACATTTTTTGGGCGCGGAAATAATTTTCGAACGCCGTGCATTGCTCTTCGGTGCGTCCGGTCGCGCGCAGATAATTGACCGACTCGATATCGACGGGGAAATATCCCATGGTCGCGCCGTACTCCGGCGCCATGTTGCCGACGGTGGCGCGATCGGGCAACGGAAGCGAGGCCGCGCCCGCGCCGTAAAATTCGACGAACTTGCCGACGACTTTCTGCGCGCGCAGCATCTGAGTGATGTGGAGCGCGAGGTCGGTGGCCGTCACGCCTTCGCGCAATTGCCCGGTCATGTGCACGCCCACCACCTCTGGCGTGAGAAAATAAACCGGCTGCCCGAGCATTCCCGCTTCCGCTTCAATCCCGCCCACGCCCCAGCCGACAACGCCGAGCCCGTTGATCATTGTCGTGTGCGAATCCGTTCCGACGAGGGTGTCCGGATAAAAAATCCCTGACTGGCTCAAGACGCCTTTCGCCAGGTATTCCAGGTTCACCTGATGCACGATACCGATGCCCGGAGGGACGAGTCCGAAAGTTTTGAACGCCTGCTGTCCCCATTTGAGGAATTGGTAACGCTCGCGATTGCGTTTGAATTCCATCTCCATGTTCAAGCGCAATGCTTCCGCCGAGCCGGCGAAATCGACCTGGACCGAGTGGTCCACCACCAAATCCACCGGCACGAGCGGCTCGATGATTTTCGGATCGCCGCCGAGCTCCTTCACCGCGCTCCGCATCGCCGCGAGATCGACGACCAGCGGAACGCCCGTGAAATCCTGGAGGACGATTCGCGCGACCACGAACGGGATTTCCTCGTTCGCTGGAGATTTCGCGTTCCAATTCGCGAGCGTCTCGACATCTTTGCGCCGGACTTTTTTCCCGTCGCAATTTCGCAGGACCGATTCGAGAACGATGCGAATGCTGATCGGCAGCCGCGAGATCGGCCCGATGCCTTGCTCTTCAAGCGCCGGGAGAGAATGAAGCGATCCTTCGCGGCCCTGACCCGCGTCGAATTTTTTCAGCGTCTTAAATTCGTCGCTCACTTCAGTTCGCCGAGCTTCGCTTTGATCTTGTCGAAATTCGGGAGCTCGCGCGCGTCGTCGTTGCTCTCCGCGTATTGGATCACGCCGTTCCGATCGATGATGAACGCGGCCCGCTTCGGCACGCCGCCCATGCCGAGATTCATCTGCGGCAGGAACGAGTCGTACATAACGTCGTACGCCTTCGCGATTTTGTGTTCGTAATCGCTCAGCAACGGCACAGTAATCTTTTCCTTTTGCGCCCAGGCTTCCTGCGCGAACGGGTTATCGCCGCTGATGCCATAGACCGTCGCGTTGAGCGCCGTGTATTCGCGCAAGCCGTTGCTGACGCCGCACATTTCCGTCGTGCAGGTGCCGGTGAATGCCATCGGGAAAAAGAGGAGGAGCGTGTGGCCTTTGCCGAAATTGTCGCTCAGCTTGATCTGCTTCGGGCCGTCGGCGGTTTTGGTGGGGAGTGAGAAATCAGGAGCTTTGGTGCCGGGTGCGAGTGCCATAAATGATCTTTCGTTTAGGTTGAGCGAGGGAGATCAACTATAGAAACGGCGACGAGATGGTCAAAAGAATTACCGAAACAACAGCGTCCGGCCGCCTCGTTCGCATTGTCCAATGGAATTGATTTGGTGGCTCGTCGCGATCGTCTTAATGGCCGTGGGCCTGATCGGGACCGTGCTGCCTTTCGTTCCCGGCACGGTCGTCATTCTGGCAGCGGCCATCATTCATCAAGTCATGCTGGGACCGGGGAAAAGTTTGGGTTGGTGGAACATCGCCGGATTGATTGCGCTGACGTTGTTGTCCTACGCGCTGGAATTCGGCGCCGGATATTTTGGCGCGAAACGATTCGGCGCCACGAAATGGGGGGCGTTTGGCGCTGTGATCGGGACGATCGTCGGCCTCTTCTATCCGTTTCCCGGCCTACTGGTCGGGCCGCTCGTGGGCGCGATCGCCGGTGAGCTGATCGCCGGCAAACGCATGGTCAGCGCCGGCCGTGCGGGCTGGGGGACTGTGCTGGGAAATCTTGCCGGTATCCTGGCCAAGCTGGTTATCGCCCTGGCGATGGTCTGCTGGTTCCTGCTCACCGTTCCATCGCCGATCTAAACAATCCCGTTGTGACCGTTGTGTCCTTTGTGTGAGGACTCCTTTCCACCGCCGCAGAGTGTGGTAACTTCAGCGCGATGGCAGATGATCGCTGGCGAGTCCCGCGTTTGCGGGATTCGCGAGAGGAAAGTCCGAACACCATACGGCAACATGCCGCGTAAAACACGCGGGCGCCGCAGTTGCAAAATTGCGGTGACGGAAAGTGTCACAGAAAACACACCGCCGGTTCTTTGGCAACGAAGGTCAGGCAAGGTTGAAAAGGCGAGGTAAGAGCTCACCGCTCGCGGAGTAATCTGCGAGGCACGAAAAACCCCATGTGGTGCAAGACAGAACAGAGGCAGGACAGCCGGTCCGTTGACCCTCGGGTATCGTCGCATCACGGTCCCGCGAAAGCGGGATCGGGCGGTTCCGCGAAAGCGGGGCCGAGATAAATGATCATCACGTCCGCCTCGGCGGACGAACAGAATTCGGCTTATCGCCATCGAAATGAAGGGTGCTTTCGGAAACGAAGGCGCCCTTCCGCTTTTCTCAGCACAAGCAATCGTCGAGGCAAGCGAGCAAATGCGAAAGGGTCGTTTCAGTTTCGTCGCCCATGTTCGAGAGCCGGAAGGTTTCGCCTTTGATTCGACCGTAGCCGCCGTCGATGACGAGATGGTGTTTGGCGCGCAGGTCGCGCACGAGTTTAGCGACGTCAATACCTCGGCTGTTGCGGACGCAGGTGAGCGTCCTGGAGCGAAAGCCATCCTCGGCGAAGAAGTCGAAGCCGGTCCGGCGCACCCAATCGTGGACGAGTCCGTTCGTTTTGGCATGGCGCTCGTAGCGGTTCGCCAAGCCTTCGGCGAAAATGTCATCGAGCTTCGATTCGAGAGCATTAATGTGCGCGATGCTCGGGGTGCTCGGGGTCATGTCGTTCTCCTGGTTCTTTTTGAACTCGAGGAAGTCGAAGTAGTAGCCGCGATCTTTTTGGTTTTCGGCGCGCGAGAATCCTTTCTCGGAAACGGAGAAGAGGGAGAAACCGGGAGGCAGGGCGAGCGCCTTCTGGCTGCCGGTGAGGAGAATGTCGATGCCGAGCTCGTCCATCGGAATGGGGACGGCCGAGAAGGAGGAGACGCTATCGACGATGAGAACTACGTCGGGATATTTTTGGGCGACGGCACAGATTTCTTCGAGAGGATTCATGAGGCCGGTGGAGGTCTCATTGTGAATCAGGGTGACGGCGTCGAAATTTCCTGTCGCTAGTTTTTCATCGAGCGCGTTGGGATCGATGGGTTTGCCCCATTCAACCTGGAGCGGCTCGGCGGCTTTTCCGCAACGCCGGCTAACGTCGAACCATTTGTCGGAGAACGCGCCGCACATGCAGTTGAGGACGCGGCGTGAAACCAGGTTGCGGATGGAGGCTTCCATCACACCCCAGGCCGAGGAGGTAGAGAGGAAAACCGGCTGTTTGGTTCCGAACAAAGTCTGGAGGCGCGAATGAATAGAGCGGTAAAGCGCGCGGAAAGCCTCGCTGCGATGACCGATCATCGGGCGGGAGAACGCGGCCCAGGTTTTGGCGGAAACTTCGACGGGGCCGGGGATGAAGAGTTTATCGTGGGACATGAAGGGAGAAACGTCCAACGTCCAACGTCCAACGTCCAACGTCGAAATCAGAGCCGATAACTGCGCCTAATAACCGGCGAAACGGTTATTTTTCTTTCTTGATGAAGCTGATGTCGCCGCTGCGCTCGAGGCGAGCCAGAGCGATCGTCGCGACATCTTCTGTCTTGCCGTCGAGGCGCAGGTCTTCTTCGAAGTCATGGTCCGAGACAAGACAACGCCGCATTTGAGTGCGATCGATCT
Organism: Verrucomicrobiota bacterium; assembly: GCA_041167565.1. Classification (GTDB taxonomy): domain Bacteria; phylum Verrucomicrobiota; class Verrucomicrobiia; order Chthoniobacterales; family UBA10450; genus AV80. The sequence continues at coordinate 38,097 of JBEEHU010000165.1, forward strand.
TTCCGTCGTGGACCAGGGTGACCGCCTGGCCTTTGAGGAGTTTGCCGAAGGCGTGTGATTTGCAGGCGCCGAATGCGCACGCGCGATGAATGAGCATCAGGACAATGCCGGCGGCTATCGTGGTGAAAAAGGGGGCGGTGCCGTTAATCGCGCGGGACAACATCGAACCAATCAGGACGATGAAGATCGCATCGAAGGCGGTCTTCTCCGAGAGCGAGCGCCGGTCGCCTATGCGGACGAGCGCGAGCCCGACGATGAAAATGAACACAGCGCGGAGCGAGATGTGGAGCAAGGTGAGCTCGGTCGCTTTACCGTCGGGGCCGAGAATCATCACGAAAAAATTCTGGAGCGCGTTCATGAAAGGGTTTCGCCGGAACGCGGCGCTTCGGGTGTATCAATGTGGGCGAGCGATAAATCCGCCGCTCGCGGCAGATTCGTTTTCTTATTGAATCGAGAACTCAACCGGGAGGGAACATGGCACAAGGAGACAAGTCGAGTTACACGTCGAAACAGAAACGCAAAGCGGAGCATATCGAAGAGGGGTACGAGAAGAAGGGCGTCTCGAAGAAAGAAGCCGAGAAGCGCGCCTGGGCGACGGTGAACAAATCGGACAAAGGGGGGAAGAAGAGCGGCTCGGGTCGCGGGAAAACGAGCAGCAAGGCGCCCTCGCGCAAAGGCGGCAAGAAATCCGGCGGCAAAAAGAAAACGGGCGGAGAGAAAAAGAAGTGAATCGGTTGAGGGCGAGCTAAGAGAAGCAGCTGGGCGCCGCGCCCATCCTTTTTCACATGCCGACAAAAAACGCGGACCTTCACGGCAGCGCTCCGGATAAATCGGAGATCTCGCTGCTGTTGATCGATGTCATCAACGATCTCGATTTTCCGGAAGCAAACCAGCTTCTTCGCTACGCGCGGCCGATGGCGCGAAAAATTTTGCGACTAAAAGAGCGCGCAAAAAAAGCCGGCGTTCCCGTTATTTATGTGAACGATAATTTCGGGCGCTGGCAGTCCGACTTCCGCCGGCAGGTGCAGCATTGTCTCCGCGAAAACTCGCGCGGCCACGGAATCGTTTCGCTGCTGCAACCCGAGGAAGACGATTATTTTGTCCTCAAGCCGAAGCATTCCGGCTTTTTTTCTACGACGCTCGACACGCTGCTGCGCTACCTCGGTTCGCAAACGCTAATCATTACTGGCATCGCCGGCAATTTTTGCGTCCTGTTTACCGCGAACGACGCCTACATGCGCGATTACGATCTGGTGATTCCTTCCGATTGCACGGCATCGAATTCCGCCGGGGAAAATCGCGAGGCGCTCACCTTGATGAGGAAATTCCTGAAGGCCGATATTCGGCCCTCGGCGAAGATCAGGTTGCCCGCGAAGCGAAAGGAGAGGCAGAGTCGCTAGCCTCCGGTTAGTTGCTCGCCCTTGCGCGGGAAACCTTCGCGTGGCATAAGAGCAACCTTCGCGCTCCGCTTCCCGTGGAACCGCTGCAAACCGAGACTATGCCGACCCTTTCCTCTACCGATCCCATCCTGGAGAGCCAGGTCTTTTGGGAGCGCTACAAGAAAGTAGTGATGGCGGCACTCGTCATCGCTGTCCTCGCGTTGGCGGCATTCGGTGGGTACCAGTTTTACTCAGCCCGCAGGGGCGATACTGCCGCCGAACGGCTCGGAAACGCCAAAACGCCCGCCGATTTTCAAAAAGTGATCTCGGAATATCCGGGGACGGCAGCGGGCGCTTCGGCTTATCTGTTTTTGGCGAACGCGGAAAAAAACGAAAAAAAATTCGCGGAGGCAAACACCACGCTTCAGGCGTTTCTAACCAAGTATCCCAAGCATGAACTGGCTGGGACGGCGCGGCTGGCCATGGCCGCGAATCTCGAGGCGTTGGGAAAAAAAGACGAAGCGTTAGCGATGTATCAACGCCTGGTGACAAGCGATCCGCACGCCTTTACCGCGCCCGTCGCATTGATTTCGGAGATCCACCTGTTGAAGGAAAAAAATCAAATCGAGGAAGCGCGTAGGGTTTGCGAGACCATCATGACGCAATACCGCGAGAGTGGCAGCGCCCAGGAAGCGCAGAGGCAGCTCAGGTTGCTTAAAGGCGGCAATGCACCTGCGGCGGCGCCTCCGACGACAACAATTACGGTTCCGGCACCGATTCAATCCACTGGACCTTCGGCGGCAGCTCCCCCCGCTCCGAATCTACCTTCCGCGTCGACTCCGCCTGCAAAAAAGCCGTAGCCGTGCTGATGGAAAGATCATAAGTCGAGTCCGGCCACGCCGGAAGCGAATCGCTGGAGCGTTCGCTTACCGTTTCGAGAACTGGAAGCGTTTCCGCGCGCCGGGCTGACCGGATTTCTTGCGTTCCTTCATGCGCGGATCGCGTCGGAGCAATCCCTCCGCTTTCAAGGTTCCGCGAAGGTTCGCATCGACCAGCAAAAGAGCGCGCGAGATGGCGAGACGGGCCGCGCCTGCCTGGCCGGTAGCGCCGCCGCCGGTGGTGTTGATCGATAGATCGTAGGAATTGGTCAGCTTCACCACCTGCAACGGTTGCAGTACCGTGTTCTGAAGCGGGACCGTGGGAAAATAATCTTCGAAGCTCTTGCCGTTGATGTCGATCTTGCCGCTTCCCGGCGTCATGCGGATGCGGGCCACGGAAGTCTTGCGGCGGCCGGTGGCGATGAATTCCTGATTTGGGGCCATGGGAAAAGTTCTAAGACTGGAGCGAGATCGTGGCCGGCTGCTGCGCGGCGTGAGGATGTACATCACCGCGATAAACTTTCAATTTCCGGTAAACAGCGCGGCCGAGTTTGTTGTGCGGAATCATCCCGCGAATCGCGCGTTCGACCAACAACTCCGGATGACGCGCGCGACGGGCCCGCACATTTTCAGTTTTGTGGCCGCCGACGAAACCGGAAAAACTCATGAAGCTTTTTTGCTCTTCTTTCTTTCCGGTCAGCCGAACTTTCTCGGCATTGATCACCACGACGAAATCGCCGGTGTCGACATGCGGCGTATAGATCGCCTTTTCTTTGCCGCGTAAAAGATTGGCGGCCTTCACCGCAACCTGACCGAGGATCTGGTCTTTTGCGTCAATGATCCACCACTTGCGCGGAACTTCGTTGGCTTTTGCAGAAAAGGTCTTCATCAGAGCGGAAGGGGCACGGAAATTACGGGTGGGGTGGGAAGGTGTCAACTGCTGTTGCGTTGGCATTTTCGGAAACGGAACCGCGAGTGTCGACCGGCGCCGTATCGGGGGATGGCATTGCAGTTGCTTATAATTGCCATAATGCGCCTTTCCTCACTCGCTCTGCTTTTGGTCGTGCTCATCGCCCATCCAATCTTCGCCAACGAAGAAGGTTCCGCCGACACCGGCAATGCATCAGGCCGCGCCGTGATTCGTGAAATGAATCTCGCCCGCCAGAACCCGGCTCTCTACGCGACGTTTCTCCAGGAACTCCGCGGCCGGATGAGTGGCAACGTTCTGGTCTTGCCCGGGCGCACGAGAATCCGGACAAAAGAAGGCACGGCGGCAGTCGACGAAGCCATTCGGTTCTTGCGCAGCACGTCGCCGCTAAATGCGCTCACAATTTCGCCCGGAATGTGTCGGGCGGCTCAGGATCACTGCGCCGATCAAGCGCGGGGAGGATTTGGACATGAAGGCCGCGATCGAAGTCATGCCGGCCAGCGGATTGCGCGCTACGGAACGTGCGGCGGCAGTTGGGGCGAAAATATTTCCTACGGCAAGGCGACGGCGCGGGACGTCGTCCTCGCGCTCATCATCGATGATGGCTTACCGGCGCGGAAGCATCGCAAAAACATTTTTAATCCGAGTTACAATTTTGCAGGCGCGGCCTTTGGCCAGCACGCGAGATTCGGAACGGTTTGCAGCATGGATTTCGCCGGCAGTTACGCCGAGCGTGGGCAGGCTGCGCCCGATACGCTGGTCGCTCGGAATTTCTAAGCGGCGTCTTCTAATCGCGCCCTTGCCGCTCTGCGCGCAGCTTGTCGAAGATGGCTTGGATCGACGGATCCGCTTTCAACATCGCGGGCCGCATCACTTCGCGGAACTCTCGCCGGGCTTGCCTGAGCTTATCCTGCGCTGCTCGCACAGCGGGATCGGCCATCGCCTTTTGATGCGCGTCTCGCAGCTTAGTTCGATCTTCCTCACTCAAATTTGCCCAGCGGGCGCGACGCTCGGCCAGGAAGGGCCGGTTCGGCCTGTCGGACGGAGGCTGCGCCGAAGCGGTGAGAGCCAATTGAAGCAGAGCGGCCAGGGCCGGCACGAGGAGGAAGGTCGATTTCATTCTGTGGGTAGTATAACCCGATCCGCGCCCAAAGTTGCAAGACCTCAGCGAAATGGCCGCTGGTCATTTCATTTTCGCGAGCGTAATTTTCCCGCTTTCTCGCATGGCGACCCAAACAGCTCCCGCAAGAACCGCAATCACGCCGCGGCGCGACCAGGATTTTCCGGAGTGGTATCAACAGGTCATTCGCGCCGCGGAAATGGCCGAGCCGTCCGATGTCCGCGGCTGCATGGTGATCAGGCCGTGGGGCTATGGGATTTGGGAAAACATGCAGCGTCAGCTCGACGCGATGTTCAAAGCCACGGGCCATCGCAACGCCTATTTTCCGCTTTTTATTCCGCTCAGTTATTTCGAGAGGGAAGCGGCGCACGTCGAAGGCTTCGCAAAGGAATGCGCGGTCGTCACCCACAGCCGCCTGGAAGTAAACGCCGAGGGGAAACTCGTTCCGGGCAGTCCTCTGACGGAACCGCTGGTCGTTAGGCCAACCTCTGAAACCATCATCGGCGCAAGCTTCGCCAAGTGGGTCCAAAGCTATCGCGATCTCCCCATTCTCATCAATCAATGGGCGAACATCGTGCGCTGGGAAATGCGGCCGCGCATCTTTTTGCGCACCACGGAATTCCTCTGGCAGGAGGGCCACACCGTGCACGAGACCGAAGCGGAAGCGGTCGAGGAAACGAAACGGATGCTCGACGTTTACGAAACCTTCGTGCGCGATCATCTCGCCATCCCGGTTTTCAGCGGCGAGAAATCCGAGAGCGAACGTTTCCCCGGTGCCGTCCAAACGCTCTGCATCGAAGCGATGGTGCAGGACCGAAAGGCCATCCAGGCGGGCACGTCGCATTTTCTCGGCCAGAATTTTGCGCGCGCCAGCGGCATTCAATTTCACTCCCGCGCCGGCACCCAGGAGTTCGGTTGGACGACGAGCTGGGGCATGAGCACGAGGCTCATCGGTACGGTCATCATGGCGCATGCCGATGATGATGGGCTCGTCCTGCCTCCTCGGATCGCGCCCATTCACGTCGTCATTTTGCCCATCACGCCAAAGGAGGAAACGCGCCCCGCCGTGCTGGAAGCGGCAGATAAACTCGCGGGCGAACTTCGCGCGCTAACGTTTTTCGGCAGCCCGCTCGAAGTGGAAGTCGACCGCCGGGATCTTGGCGGCGGTCTTAAAAATTGGGAATGGATCAAGAAGGGGGTGCCGCTGCGTGTGGAGATCGGCCCGCGCGATTTGGAATCGGGCAACGTAGCGGTGAGCCGACGGGATCAGCCGGTGAAAACGAAGGAGTTCCTGGCCACGGCGGAATTCGTTTCCGGTGCGATCGCGATGCTTGAATCGATCCAGCAAAATCTCTTCGACCGCGCCAAACAATTTCGCGACGCCAATACTCGCGTGATCGATTCGAAGGAAGACTTCTACCGGTTCTTTACGCCGGCCGATTCCGCGAAGCCGGAAATCCACGGCGGCTTTGCGTTGGCGCACTGGAATGGCAGCCGCGAGGTCGAAGAACAAATCAAAGGCGATCTGAAGGTGACGATCCGGTGCATACCATTCGACGATGGGCTAACTCCGCCCGAAGCCGGAGTGTGTCCCTTTACCGGACAACCAAGTCCGCGCCGGGTCGTTTGGGCGAAGTCTTATTGATCAACGCTGGTGACCGCATGGTTGACGAGCCGGGATGGGTTTGTTTATTCCCTGCGTGGCGACCGATCTCACACTTTACAGCCGCGAATGGTGCTCGTGGTGCATCGACGCGAAGGAATATCTCACTGAGCGCGGCTTCGACTTCACCGAGATCGATGTCGGACGCGACCGCGATGCCTACAAGGAAATGACCGAGCTCTCCGAGCAAACCTATGTGCCGACGCTCGTCGCGGGCGATGAAGTCCTGGCCAATTTCGATACCGACCAGCTGGAAAAATTCCTGAACACGCACGGGATCGAGCCTTAATGCTGTTTGGCCTTTTCCTTACGCTGGGCGTCGCTGTTCTCAGCGTTGCGTTGCGAAGCTACCAGACTTCCTTCGCGCAGAAAACGGGGGCCATCGGCATCCTGGCGTCCACCTTTCTGGCGGTTTACTTCCTCTCCGGAAACTGGCTGCTGGGTTTAATCGCCGCGCTCACCTGGCTCTTCTTGCCGTGGCTGGAAATCCTTACCCGGATCCGCGCTCTGCGTCTGCCGAAGGAAAAAGCGCTCCGACCCAAGAGCCCGCCCTCATCCGACGTTTTCCCAACGCTGGAAGAAATCACGCGCGAAATTCAGAACGAAGGTTTCCACCACGTGAACGACGCCGGATGGGACTGGGAAGATTACCGCCAGTTCTTCCGCCTTTTTTACAAGGAGGACGATCGCGCGCAGGCGACCATCTGCCTCAATGAGCAAAACGATTTGTCGTTTTATTACCTCCGAATTTCTTCGCGCTCGAACGACGGAATCATCTGGACGACGTGGAACTATCCGCTCTCCTACGGATTGAAACTCACTCCGCAATTCAGGATCAATCGGCAGCGGCCCGATCAATCGTTCTGGCAACTTTACCAGAGTCACCGCGAGTTTTTGCGGCAACATCAGGTCGAGACCAGCGTGATCGATCCGATGGACGAGGACCGGATTCAGCTCGAGGTGGAGAACGATTTGCGCGACCAGATCGCGCACAACATCAAGAAGGGCGTGCTGAAGCCGACGCCGGACGGCGAGGTAAAATATTCCTGGCGCGGAATGGTATATCTCTGGTGCCAGTTTCTGCTCGATCTGGTGCGGCTGTAGCCGAACTAGATCTTCATGACCTCGGCTTCTTTGCGCTCGAGGTGTCCGTCAATCTCCTTCACCGATTTGTCGGTCAGCTTCTGGACATCTGCCTCCAGGTCGCGCAGTCCGTCTTCGGTCAATTCACCGGCCTTTTGCATCTTCCGTCCGTCGTCCACCGCGGTGCGGCGGTTCGCTCGCACCCGCACCCGCGCTTCCTCCGCCATCTGGCGCAATGATTTCACCAGATCTTTTCGGCGCTCTTCGGAAAGTTCGGGAATGGGCAGGCGAATGATCTTCCCATCCACCAACGGCATGATTCCGATCTTCGATTCCTTCAGCGCCTTCTCGATGTCTTTCACCGTGCTGGCATCGAAGGGCTGCACCACCAGCAGCCGCGGCTCCGGCGTGGTGATGAGCGCGAGCTGTTTCAGCTTCATCGCGGAGCCGTACGCTTCCACGTCCACATTCTCCACCAGCGCCGGCGACGCCTTGCCTGTTCGCACGCTGGAAAATTCGTGGACCATGTAGTCCACGCTTTTCTCCATCGAGACTTCGGCGTCGAACAGAATTTCTTCGGAGGTCATGGGTTGAAAGACGGAGTGCAATAGAAACCCGCGGGAGGGAGAACCGCAATCACGAAATGGCTACTCCGAAACCATCGTCCCGATTTTTTTGCCAAGCACAATATCGGTGAAGTTGCTCGGCTTGTTCATGTCGAAAACAACGATCGGAATCCGGTTATCCATGCAAAGGCTGAAGGCAGTCGAATCCATCACCTGAAGACGCTGGGTGAGCGCTTCGGAAAACGTGAGGCTCTCGAAGCGCTTCGCGTTCGCATCCGTGTTGGGATCGCGATCGTAAATTCCATCCACCTTCGTCGCCTTCAAAATGATGTCGGCGCGAATCTCACTCGCGCGGAGTGCGGCGGTGGTGTCGGTCGAAAAATAGGGATTGCCAGTGCCGGCCACGAAAATCACCACGCGCCCCAACTCGAGATGGCGAATGGCGCGGCCGAGAATAAAGGGTTCGGCCACATTTTTCATTTCGATGGCCGTTTGCACTCGCGTTTCCACGCCGATTTGGACGAGTGCGCTTTGCAACGCAAGGCCATTGATGACGGTCGCAAGCATTCCCATGTAATCGGCCGTCGTGCGATCCATGCCGCGATGGCTGGCGGCCAATCCGCGCCAGATGTTGCCGCCGCCGATGACGACGGATGTTTGCACGCCCAGTGCCCGGACCTCTTTGATGCGCTCTGCGATCTCGCGCACGATTTGGGGAGAAATGTCCTCTTTCGCGCCACGTTCGCGCAAAGCTTCGCCGCTGAGTTTCAGGACGATGCGCTTGTAGACGGGTGCTGGTGACTCGCTAGGCATGGCCGGCAATGATCAACAGAACC
>JBEEHU010000166.1:0-2791 GCA_041167565.1 Verrucomicrobiota bacterium
GGCAGAAAGCTCTGAAAACTCTTCGGGTCGGAATCCGGGGTGGTTGGATGGAGTGGCACAACCGGCGAAGATAGCGGCTGCAACGAGCAACGTGATCTTTCGAGCGTGGCGTAGCATCTAACGAGAACAAGATGAGCGACGGCGGACGAGAGCGCGCGTCGCTCGGAGTGGAAGTTTGGAAGTCATCTCAAAAGCGGAGCGTACAGCGGTCCGCCGTTCGCTCCATCGCATGGTTAGGCGTTTGGCGTGGCTACACATAGATCGCTTCTGCCCCGGCGGGAGCAACCGAGAAGCTTTCGTAACGCTCACTGTCATCGTAAATCGTGAGACGATCTCCCGAATCAAACGCTAGCTGAAATGAGCGCGGCGCATCAATGCTGAACTCTATGACCGTGCGCCCCAGCAGGGTGTGAATGCGATACTGCTGCCGTACCGAGTGCTCCTGAAAGCCGTCGAAGAGCGCACCTGCCGCATCCTGCGCCTGCCAGCCGCCCTCAACAGAGATGCGGCCTCCACCCACACCGCGCTCGCCCGAGAAGTGGAACTGCAACTGATGCTGACCGATGCAAACCTGATCCAGTGTGCAACCCACAAAGCCGGCCAGCGGAAGATCTGCGGGAACACCGTGCATACGCGTGGATAACGCCTAACGAGAATTAGACGTATGTTCGTCTTTAAAGGCGTAAAATTTTACGTCTATCACGGTTCGGGATGGGGGGAAGGCTCGTCCACTGGACTGCGAACGCTCAAACCCGGTTTATTGCAGACATGGGTGTAGACCATGGTCGTGGCGACATCTTTGTGGCCAAGTAGCTCCTGCACGGTCCGAATATCATAGCCGTTCTCCAGGAGATGGGTAGCAAAACTGTGGCGAAAGGTATGGCAACTCGCCGCCTTGGCCACGCCTGCAGCGCGGATCGCTTCTTTGACCGCGTTTTGCAGGTTTCTTTCCGCAATGTGATGCCGCCTTTTCTTGCCACTGCGCGGATCGACCGAGATCTTTTCGGCGGGAAAGACGTACTGCCAGGCCCATTCGCGAGCGGTCCTGGGATATTTGCGCTGCAGGGCACCCGGCAGATAAACCTCGCCGCCGCCATGGGCGAGGTCACGCTGGTGGATGTGCCTAATCCTGGCCAGATGCGCCTGTAAGGGACGGTGGAGCCGATCGGGCAGGATGGTCATGCGTTCGCGCATGCCCTTGCCTTCGCGCACGGCGATCTGCCGGTAGCCGAAATCTATGTCTTTGACGCGCAGGCGCAGGCATTCAAGGAGGCGCAAACCGCTTCCATAGAGAAGGTGAACCATCAAGCGATAGTCGCCTTTGACATGGGCGAGAAGGGCGCGGGCTTCGGGGCGCGTGAAGACGACGGGCAGTTTGGGCGGGCGACGGACGCGCTCGACCCCGGCAATGTATTCGAGCTTTCGATCGAGAACCTGCTGGTAGAGAAAAAGAAGGGCGCTGAGGGCCTGATTTTGAGTGGCTGCAGCGACGCGGCCTTCGATGGCAAGATGGCTCAGGAACAGGGCAATCTGGGGTTCGCCCATTTGCTCCGGATGCCGTTTGCGGTGGAAGAGGATGAAGCGTCGGATCCAATCAACGTAAGCTTGCTCGGTGCGGAGGCTGTAATGCCTGGTGCGCAGATGCCAGCGGACGCGATCGAGTAACTTGGGACCAGGTACCGGCGGCTCAGGGGGAGCGATCACGGGCGAAAGCATGAAGGAGGAAAGACGAAGGAGGAAGGAGAAAATAGGTGGAGCCGCCTGCGCCAAGGCGACGGCGTGCCAGGGGCCAAAGATCGCGCCGCGGCGAATCCGTCCGCCGTCCGGTCGGAGTCAGAGTCTGAGAAGAAGAGCTTTCAAGGCGACGGCGTTCCCAAGTGCAACTTGGGAACGAGGGGTCGGAGGGCGCGAACCGCGCCCAGCATTACGGTAACACGGTCACGCCGCCACCAGGCTTCGGGCCTTCGACCAGGGTTTTCGCGGCTTTGCGCTGGTTGATCACAAACGTATTGTTATCGCCGTGTTTCGACCACGGGCCGGGCGGCACTTCGCTGAACTCGACGAATTTCCAATCGGTCACGTCGGTGTCCTGCATGCCGAGAAAATCGCGGATGGCCGGCGACACATCGAGGCCGGCGCCTTTGTTCAAGTTCGGTTTCGGACGCTCGTTGCCAAAGACGTACTGCCAGTGATCGGTGCGAAAAGGACCCGCATCCTCCCACTGCGCATAGGCGACTTTGTTGCCTTTGCGAATCGCGATCCAGCGGCCCTTGCAGGTGGAAACGCCGGGGCCTTGATACGCGTCCTTGAACCACGGCACGACGCGCGGCGCTTCGGGCCGATGGCCGTTGGTCGATTTGTCGTTATAAGGAAGCGCGCAATAAAATGGATTCTGCTTCGGGGTGAACTTTGCCGGAATCAGATCGTGCCGGTTCTTTGGGTTGGGATCATCGAAGCCGCCGTAGTTTTTGGTCCAGTTCGCGTCCCACGAGCTGGAGCGGTTCGGGGTGGGATTGTTCGCGCTCGGCAGTTCGCCAATCCAGAAAGTGGTGGTGACGATTTCTTTTTTCCACGGGTAACGTTCGGCCGGCTGCGAGAGGGGCGGGTCGGCCAGCGGCGAATAGGAGATCGGGTCGAACTTCAGCATGGAATCGTCCTGTGGCTTGTTCGATTTCTTGCTGAGCTTCACCTTCGAGGCCGGAACGGCGGCCGGCGCGTTTTGGGTGAAGAGCGCGGAGGCGGAGGAAAGCAGGACCGCGATGGTGTGAGTAAGAGTGCCAGGTTTCATCGG
>JBEEHU010000167.1:0-5785 GCA_041167565.1 Verrucomicrobiota bacterium
GTGCACGCCAGCACAATCTCAAGAATCTCCACGTGGAGATTCCGAGAGAAAAACTGGTCGTTATCACCGGTTTAAGCGGATCGGGGAAGTCGTCGCTGGCCTTCGATACCCTCTATGCGGAAGGGCAGCGCCGTTACGTCGAGAGCCTCTCAGCTTATGCCCGGCAATTCCTCGATCAAATGGAAAAGCCCGACGTCGATTTTATCGAGGGCCTTTCGCCGGCCATTGCCATCGAACAACGCAGCGCCGGAGCGAACCCTCGTTCGACGATCGCGACCACGACGGAGATTTTCGATTATCTCCGGGTGCTGTTCTCGGCAGTTGGCCAGCCGCACGATCCGACGACCGGACAGCCGATTCATCGGCAGACGCCGCAGCAGATCGTCGATCAGATTCTGGCGTTTCCGGCCGAGACAAAAATCATTTTGCTCGCGCCGCTCATTCAGAATCAGAAGGGCGAGTTTCGCGACGTGATCGAGAAGGTGAAGCGCGAAGGGTTCGTCCGGATTCGCATCGACGATGAAATCGTGGAGCTGGGAAAGCCGGAGCCGATTCGGCCGAAGAAAACGGACAAGCACACGATCGAGGCGGTGGTCGATCGGCTGGTGATTCGGGATGGGGTAAGGACGCGGCTGGCGGATTCGGTGGAGATGGCGCTGAAATGGGGCGGGAACAGGATCGTGGTGCTAAAGTCGGAGGAAGGGGAAACGTCCAACGTTCAACGTCCAACGTCCAACGTCCAACGAGGGGAACAATGGGAGACGGTGCGCTATACGACGGACTATGGGAACGCGGAGAGCGACTTCTCGTTAGGCGAACTGACGCCAAAACATTTTTCGTTCAACAGCCACTTGGGCGCGTGCCCGGCCTGCCATGGATTGGGGACGCAACTGGTTTGCGATGCCGATCTGATGGTGTCCGATCGGCAGAAGTCGATCGCGGAAGGAGCGATTACGCCGTGGCGACGCGGCGCGAAGCCGCTCCAGGCGTATTACCGCAGCCTGCAGACGGCGCTGGTGAAACATTTCGACGTGGACGATCACATCCCGTTCGCGGATTTGCCGGAGACATTTAAGAAGGCGCTTTATTACGGGACGGGCGATCAGCCGATCAAGATGAGCAGCGGCGGCAATGGGAAAGCGCCGAAAACGGAACGGCCGTTCGAAGGTCTTGTGCCGCAAATGGAGCGGCTTTACCAGGAAACGGAAAGCGAGTTTACCCGCAACCGAATCCGCGCTTTCATGACACGCGTGCCTTGCCAGACCTGTCACGGCGCGCGGTTGAAGCCGGAAATTCTCGCGGTCACGATCAAGGACACCGCCGGCCGCGAGATGAACATCCACCAGTTCAGCGAGCTGACGATCGATGCGGCGGCGGAGTACGTGCGCGGGCTTTCGTTAACCGAACAGCAACGGTTCATCGCGGCGGAAGTGCTGCGTGAGATCGATTCGCGCCTGCAATTTCTTCGCGAAGTGGGGCTGAATTATCTCTCGCTCAACCGCGAGAGCGGGACGCTTTCCGGTGGCGAAGCGCAACGAATCCGGCTTGCGACGCAAATCGGTTCGGGCCTGGCGGGCGTCCTCTATGTCCTCGATGAGCCGAGCATCGGCTTGCACCAGCGCGATAACGCGCGGCTTCTCGTGACCCTGCGCCGGCTCCGCGATCTCGGGAACTCGGTCATCGTCGTGGAGCACGATGAGGAAACAATTCGCGCCGCCGATCATATTCTCGATCTCGGGCCGGGGGCCGGCCCACGTGGTGGCGAGATCGTGGCGCAGGGAACGATCGATGAAGTGCTCCGCGCGAAGAATTCGCCGACGGCGGATTATCTCTCCGGCCGGGCGCGAATCGCGATCCCGCGCGAGCGCGTCCAGCCGCGCGCCGGCCAGACGGGAGATGGCTGGTTGACCGTGACCGGCGCGGCGGAGAACAATTTGAAAAACGTCGAGGCATCGTTCCCGATCGGTTGTTTCACCTGCGTGACGGGCGTATCCGGCAGCGGCAAATCAACTCTGGTGGACGACATTTTGCGGCGCGCGCTCTTCCGGCATTTTTACAACTCGAAGGACAAACCGGGAAAACATCGCGCCTTGCAGGGGTTGGATCAGCTCGACAAGGCGATCGTGATCGATCAGAGCGCGATCGGCCGGACGCCGCGCTCGAACCCGATCACCTACACGGGCGCGTTCACGCCGATCCGAGAATTGTTCAGCCAGCTTCCCGCCGCGCGTATACGCGGATACGATGCGGGGCGTTTCAGCTTTAATGTCAAAGGCGGGCGGTGCGAGAATTGCGAAGGCGGCGGGCTGATCAAAATCGAGATGCATTTTTTGCCGGACGTTTATGTGGAATGCGAGGTCTGCCGCGGCCAGCGTTACAATCGCGAGACGCTCGAGATCACTTTCAAAGGAAAAAATATCGCCGACGTGCTCAACCTGACGGTGGATGAAGCCGCGCGATTTTTCCGGAGCGTGCCGTCGGTCTCGGAGCGTTTGGTGGCAATGCTCGACGTCGGCCTTGGTTATCTGCGGCTCGGGCAGGCGGCGACGACTCTTTCCGGCGGTGAGGCGCAACGGGTGAAGCTCGCGACGGAGCTGGCGAAACGAGCGACGGGACGCACGATCTACATTCTCGATGAACCGACTACGGGATTGCATTTCGCTGACATTGAGAAGTTGCTGCAAGTGCTGATGAAACTGCGCGACGCGGGCAACACGCTGGTGGTGATCGAGCACAATTTAGAGATGATCAAATGCGCGGATTGGATCATCGATCTGGGGCCGGAAGGCGGGGAACTCGGAGGAGAGATTGTGGGAGCGGGAACGCCGGAGAAGATCGCGGAGTTGGCGGGAAGTTATACGGGGCGGTATCTGAAGCCGTTGCTTAAGGGATGAAGAGAACGTCCAACGTCCAACGTCCAACGTTCAACGTCCAATGGAAGAGGGGCGCGTGGATTGCAGTCGCCGTGGCTCTGGCGGCGCTGTGCTGCCAAATGCAGGCGGCGGAGAATGCGGAATTGGCCGAGGCGGCGCGACCGATGGAGGAAGGGGTGCCGCAAGTCGCGGTGCTGCGATTACGGAAGCTGCTCGAGAGCAACATCACACCCGAAGAGCGGGGCGCGGTTATGGCGAAACTTGCGGAGGCGTTGCTGGCGGGCGGGCAGGCGGAAGAGGCTTTGAAGCTGCTCGATGATCCTGCCTTGCGGGATCTGCCGGCGACTTCGTTCTGGAGGGCGCAGGTTTACTCGACGTTGCGGCGCTGGAGCGAGGCGCTGCCGTTGTATCAGCAGATGGCGGAGCAAAAAGGATCTGCGTTTCGGTCAGCAGCGATCTTTGGGCAGGCGGAAGCGCTCCGGGCTCTGGGCCGGCGCGAGGAGGCGCTGCAATTGTTTGCGTTCCTGTTTTCCGATCCGCGCTGGAGCGATCGGGCGCAGTTGCGTTTCGCCGAATTGTTGCTCGAAAAACGCGATACCGCGGGCGCTCGCCGTCTCCTCGACAAAGCGAAACCGGCGGCGCTCGGAGACAAGAAGGAGAAGCGGTTTTTACAGGGCCGGCTGGAAGCGCTCCTGGATCATCCGCAGCGGGCGATCGAACTTTTCCAGACCATTCTTAGAACGCCGGAAGGGACCAGCCGCGCGGTCCTGGTCGCAACTTTATGCGCAAATGCCGAGGCGAACCTGCAACTCGGCACCCCCGAAGCCGGGGATGATGCGCTCGAGGATTTTATCGAACATCACGGCGCCGACCCGGAATTGCCGACGGTGTTTGCGAAGCTCGATCAACTTTATCGCGCTGAGCGACAGCCTTCACTCCAGGAATTGGGAAGATGGACGAACGATTCGGTCCAACCGAGAAAATCTCTCGCACAATGGTATCTCGCGCGAAACGAATTGCGCGCCGGGCGGCGGGACGCTGCCCTGCGCATGTTCGCGCGGCTTCGAAATGAGCGCGCGCCCCTGCCGATCCTGGCGGAGGGGCTTGTCGAATTCGCGCAGCTGGAGCTCGAGGATGGCCATTTCGATGAAGCGCTGGCGATCCTCAATGATGCGCGAGCGCTTCAGCCCGCGCCGCCCCTGCTCCAGCGGATCGCGTTTCTGACTGGCCGCGCGCACTATCGCGCCCAACATTTCCAAGCGGCGGCGGAAACGTTCGAGCAGGCGGCGCATGGCACGCAGCCGCCCGCGAGCGATTCGCTCTTCAACGCTTCGCTCTCCTGGCTGCAGTTGAACGACAAGGTAAAATTCCTCGCCGACGTAAAGGAGCTCGCGCAAAGCGGGAACGACGACAGCCGCGGCGATCTGTTGCTCGAGCAGGGCCTCGTCCAGGCGGGACAAGGAGACAAGAAGGCGGCCGAGACGCTGGAGAGTTTTTTGCGCGAGTTCCCGCGGCACAAACGAGCTGCCGAAGCCTGGGTCGCGCTGGCCGAGATCGCGTTTCACGCCGTTCCTCCCCGGTTTGATGACGCGAGAAAAAATCTGGAGCTCGCCCGGAAAAATCAGCCGAACGCCGCGGCCAACGAACGGGCCGATTATCTCGCCATCTGGATCGAGGACGCGGCGCCCAATGCCGACCCGGCAAAAGTCATTGGGGCGGCGACTGATTTTCTCCGAAAATATCCGACGTCGCCGCTCCTCTCCGATGTCCGGATGAAGCTGGCGGAGACCTATTACCGGCAACAGGATTTTTCAAATGCCCAAACCCAGTTTCAAATTCTGGCGCAGGAAAATCCTCGCGGTCCGTTTACGGAGCGGGCGCTTTTTTTCGCCGCCAAATCGGCCACCCAGAGCATGGGCGGCGAGGCACTCGACCGCGCGCTCGTCCTCCTCGACGAGGTGGTGAAAAAGAACGGGGAATTGAAATGGGCGGCGCGCATCGAGCAAGCCGTGATCGAACGCCGGCTTGGTAAAGCGGGCGACGCGGCCACGCTTTATGAGGAAGTCCTGGCTGGAAATGCGAAACCGGAAGAGAAGCGCGAAGCGTTGTGCGGCAAAGGCGACATTCTTTACGAGGCGGGCCAGAACGATCGGGAGAATTACAAACGCGCCATCGAGATTTACGATCAGCTCGCCGCGCAGAAGGATGCTCCGGCGCATTGGCGGAACCAGGCGCTTTTCAAAAAAGGAATTTGCCTCGAAAAATTAGGCGATCGGGGAAATGCGCTGGCGACGTTCTACAAAATCATCGAAGAAGAAACCCGGCCCGATCGTCCCCGGCGCGAATACTTCTGGTATTACAAAGCGGGCTTCAACGCGGCCCGCCTGCTGGAGGATGCTTCGCAGTGGCAACCCGCGGCCGTAGTTTACCAAAAGCTGGCCGCCGCGGGAGGCACGCGCAGTGATGAAGCGAAGTCACGCCTGGGCCGCCTGCGCCTGGAGCATTTTCTCTGGGAACAATGACCGGGACTGTGCTTCCATCGACTTGATGATGGCGGTAAGTGCACGGTTGACCGGACACGGAACGCCTTGCTCGGCGCCGGAAGCCGCGACGGCGCCGTTCATGTAATCAATCTCAGTAGGACGGCCGCGAAGCAGGTCCTGCCGCATCGAGGCGATGTTGTGCGATGGCGCGAAGAACTCGTCGATCTCGCGGATGAAATCGACTTCGAAGGTCACACCCTGAGCCTCGGCAACGGCAACGCATTCAGCGATCACCAACCGTTTCAGCGGAGCGAGCTGCGGATTGGCAATGCCGCCGACATCGCAACCAAGCATGGCAGTGATCGGGTTAACCACACAGTTGAAGACCGTCTTGTGCCAAACATCGGCCGCTATGTCCGAAGAGATACG
>JBEEHU010000168.1:0-25004 GCA_041167565.1 Verrucomicrobiota bacterium
AGATTCTCTATCCCTCTTTGCGTTTGGGATATCTTCTTGTCCCGGCTCCATTGGCTGACGCGGTAGCGAAGCTCCGCACCGCCATCGACCAACACTCGCCGACCATCGATCAAGCCACCCTTGCCCGGTTCATCACCGAGGGGTATTACCTCAGCCACGTGCGCAGGATACGGAAGATTTATGCCGAACGGCGTGAGGTTTTCATCGAGCAGTTCAATAAATTACTGGGCAACCGCTTTACGCTCGAGATCGCCGATGCCGGTTTGCACGCCCTCGCCTGGTTTCGTTCGGGGAAGGATCTGGCGCTTCTTCAGCGTGCCGCATCCACGCTCGGCGTGAAGATCAGTCCGCTCTCGTTCTTTTGCATCAACGCGAAACTTCCACCCGCTCTGGTGCTTGGGTTCGCAGCCTGGTCGCCTGCGCAAATTCGAGAGGGGCTGGGCAGGCTCGCGCGAGCCCTGGAAAGATAGTGGATCGACCAGCCGTGTCGTGGCTACAATGCTGTCACGTTTTCCTGGCTGCGTTTCGTTTGCAGACGGAGCTGGCCGCAGGCCGCATCGATGTCGTGGCCTTTTTCGCGGCGCAGGGTCGCGACCACCTCATGGCGGCGCAGAATAGAGAGAAAGCGTTCCTGGTTTTCTCGTGATGGGCGCGACCATTCGAGACCCTCAACATTGTTATAGGGAATGAGATTCACCTTGGCGCCGAGCCGCCGGGCGTGGCCCGCGAGGAGATGCGCCTGTTCCTCCGCGTCGTTCACGCCGGCGATCAGGATGTATTCGAAATAGATGCGCTGTTTCTTGCGGCTCGCGTAGTAATCACAAGCGTTGAGCAGAGTCGTTAGGTCGTACTTGCGGTTCACCGGCATGATCTGATCCCGGACGGCGTCGGTTGCGCCGTGCAGTGAAATGGCGAGCCGGGTCTGGAGCGGTTCATCGGCCAGCTTCCTGATTTGCGGTGCGAGTCCGCTGGTCGAGATCGTGATGTGGCGCGCGCCGATCTCCATGCCCCAAGGCGCGTTGATGATCCGGATGGCGCGGACGACGTTGGCGAAATTTGCCAGCGGTTCACCCATGCCCATGAAGACGACGTTGTCGATCCGTTTCCCGCTCGCTTTTTCCACCGCAAGGAGTTGCTGCACGATCTCGCTCGCATCGAGATTGCGCGAAAATCCGTCGAGCCCGCTCGCGCAAAACTTGCAGCCGTACGCGCAGCCGACCTGGGTCGAGACGCAAATGGTCCGGCGATCCGAAGTCGAGCCGTAGAGGGAAGGCGAAGCGGGGATCAGGACCGACTCGATCAGGTTGCCGTCGCCGAGCCGGAAGAGGAATTTTCGGGTGGTATCTTCGGAGCCGAGGACGCGAACGATCTCGAGATTATCGAAGGCAAATTCTTCTGCCAGCCGGTTTCGGAGATCCTGCGGGAGATCGGTCATCTCTTCGAACGAAGTGACGCGCTTCTCGTAGATCCAATCCACGATTTGTTTCGCGCGGTAGGGACGCTGGTTTTGCGTGGCCAAGTACGCGGCGATCTCTTCGAGAAGAAGAGACTGGATCGATGGTTTGCCGGTCGTCTGCACGGAAGAGATTAAGCGTCGGCCACATGCTTGTCATCCCGAGGCTGGCAAAGCGCGCCGAAAGGACCTCTCATCGGCAAATTGCGTTACGCTGGAAATTCGAACCCGCAGATTTCAGTTGCGAGGTCCCTCGCCGTCTCTTGCGGCTCGGGATGACAAGCAAGAATTGGCGCTTGCTCCAATATCCCTGCGCGCCAGTTTGCCGCGATGTCGATCGCTGCCGGCCAAACAAAACGCACGTCGCTCGCAATTGGCTGGGAGGCAGCCAAGGCGAACGCGGTTCCGGCTTTCATCCTCCAAGGTGCGATGCTGGTCCTTCTGATCTCGTATTACTGGAGTCCTGCGTGCGCGGATTTTCTCAATCGGGTAGCCCACTACAAAGAACAGCACGGCCTCGTTTTCGTCGTGCTCGCCGCCATCCTCGCCGGAGCGATCGTACCCGAGCTGTTCGTTATCGTCTTCTTCCAGCGAGGCCAGCCGCGCGCGCAGAACCTGCGCAACCTCGCCTTCACCATTCCGACGTGGGGCATCGACGGAATCCTGGTCGATCTGATGTATCGACTGAACGCGGTCTGGTTCGGCGACGTGGTGACAGTTGCGGTGGTGATCGCAAAAATTCTCGTCGATCAGCTCGGCTACAATCCGTTCTTCGCCGCGCCGGCCGAGGTGCTCGTCTACGAATGGAAGAATGAAGGCTTCTCGTGGAGATCGGTCCGGCGCGCTCTGACGTGGGAGCATTACAAGGGCAAGATCGTCCCGACCTTGCTCGCTACCTGGGCAGTCTGGGCGCCGCTCATGGCGATCATTTATTCGCTGCCCTATCCGTTGCAGTTCCCGCTTTTCAGCATCGCGCTCACGTTTTGGGTGCTGCTCCTGACTTACATGACCAATCGCTTCGCCGGTAAAATCGAAGCCGACGCGCCGCCCGCGCTTTCGGTCGCAAAATTGTAGGGCTCGATGGACGAAGGGGCGGAAGCTGTCATGGTGTCCGCCGAACGCATGAGATCGCACGAAATTTTCCAACGAATGTCCCCCGCGCTGGCCGCACAAATTTTCGCTTTCCTCCAGACAGAACAAAAGCCGGTCTACAAGGCGGCGATCCAAGGGCTCGCGAACCAGCGGAATCTCCGCGGTGTCTTCGTCGAACGAAAACCGCCGGTCGAACGCTTTCCGTGGATGCAGGCCGCGCTCAGCCGGAGCGTGAGCGAATCGCTGGCGAGCCATCTTTTGCACGCGTGGCTGGTCGGCGCGCAGAAGGAAATGCTCTGCGATTTTCTCGACGCTCTCGAAATCAAACACGAAGAAGATGGAACGGTGGAGGTGATCCCGCCCGCGCCGCCGAAGGAAAAGATCGCGGCGGCCGCGTCGCGGCTTTTGGCAAAATATCCGGCGAACGAAGTGGCCGTGTATCTCCACGCCTTCCGCGATATGGACGCGGCGGTTCAGTGGCCCGCTCTTGATGAGATCCTCGCGGAAGAGCCGCAGCTGAAATTGTAATCCGCGGTTAAAATTTTCCGAAGTGTAGAAGCGCTTCGTGAACGCCGCCGCCGCACGCTTTCGTGGCGACGTAGCCGCCCGCGGATTTGACCGCTTCTTTTACTTCGGGAATCGCGTTGGCGGGGCAGGCTGGATATTGAGCGAAACGGCCATCGAGCATCGAGATGTCGTTATGGTGATCGCCGGCCGCAAAAATCTGCTCGCGCGGGATTTCGAGCAAACGCGATAACTCGGCCAGAGCTGCGCCTTTGTGATAATCGGCATGGCAGAAACGCATGTAAACGGTGTTGCGCTGGTAATGAAACTTCGGCTGCTTCTCCCGCGCCCGATCGATGAATTCGGCGACGCGCGCCAGTTCCTCCTCGCTCTCGGCGATCAATCCTTCGAGGCCTGCCGTGTGATAGAGCAGGCGCGCTTTGGTCTTCTGGGTCACGAAATCGACCACTTCTGCGAGGACCGATTCCGCCGAATTGAAAAGGTCCGCATGCTTACGCGCGACGCGCGCATTCCAGTCGCCGTACGGTTCCCACTGTCCGCGGCTGGAGGAACGCCGGAAAACATCGCGCTCGCTCGTGAGGATGAAATCGGGATGAATGGGAAAGTCGAAATCGGTCAGGCCCGAGGCGAGCAGATCGACTGAGCGGCCGGTGTTGATGGCCCAGAGGACGCCGTCGTTCTGCAATTTCTCGATGTGCTCCATGCACCCGCGATCGAGCACGGGATCGCTGCCGTGTGCGACCAGGGTTCCGTCGAAGTCGGTGCTGAGAAGGCGGATTTTTGGCGGCATCGGGACGGTAATTTAGGGATTGATGTGGCAACCGCAATTTTCGCCTTCGCCATTGCTCCAGAAGACAGGCGCGATAAGGTGAATCGCATCATGAAATCGGCCTACGAACTGGCGATGGAACGCCTGGAGAAAAAAACGCCGAGCGTCGCCCTCACGAACGAGCAGAAACAGCAGATCGCGGAAATCGATTCCACATTCAAGGCCCGTATGGCGGAGAAGGAGTTGTTTCTCAAGGAGCAAATCAGCAAGGCCGTGACCGCGGGGAACGCGGAGGAAGCGGAGTCGCTTCAAAAACAGCTGACAATCGACCTCCATCGTTTGCATGAAGACGCCGAGACGAAGAAGGAAAAGCTGCGCGCGTCGTTTCTGACGTAACGCTAGGTTGCCGCCTGGGCCGAAGGTGCGGCAGTTTGGCTGCGCGGCGGCAGATCCGGATCGAGAAAGCCGAGCGCGTGCGGGGGCTTAATGACGCGGACGCCTTCCTGGCGTTGCAGCTCGGCGATCTGCTGGTGGAACGCCTCCATTTTCGTCCAGTGCACTTTGGGGCGGAAATGGTGCTCGGCGTGGTATCCGTTATAGAACCAAACCCAGTTGTAAAGCTTGTGATAGCTGCTCACTCCCCAAGCGATCGGCTTGTCGGGATTCGCGCCGTAGTGCCGGTAGTACCCGTTCAGATAACTGAGGCAGTGCCCGAAATAAAAGAAAGGGAGGAAATAAAAAACCATGTAGCGCCAATTCAAACAGGCGAGCAAAACCATCACGCTGATGAACGCTGCCAGCTCGGCATTGCCCCACCGCTTTTCCGAGGGGCCGCGCTTGGCGAGCTCGCGGCTGATGGCGGCTGGGTTGTCGCGGAAGAAGCTCAGGAATGTGTAGCTCCAGGCGTTTTCCGCTTCGCCATCGTGTCCGTGGCGGTAAATCGAGAGCCAATCAATCGTGTCGCCGTTTTCGTCCTTTCGGTCGCTGTTCCCCTTGTGATGCTGCATGTGCACGACGTCATAGTACGTCTGCGAAAAACAGCAGCTGATCGATTCCATTAAGCTGAACAACCGGTTCAGAAGCGGCGCGCGGAAATAGGGGTTGTGAATGAAGTTGTGGGAAATGCCGTTGATGTTCCAGGAGATCGAGATCGAATACAGCAGCCCCAAGGGGATCATGATCCAGAGCGAAGTCCGGGAGTACAGGTAAAAAAGCAGGAAAAAGTAGGCGCAATGCAGGAGGCCGAGGGCAACGGGAATGATATCCAACCGCGTATGCGCAAAGAGCTTTGACTCTGTCGTGACTCGTTCGACTCGGATTGGATCTGTTTCCGTGGACATATTGATTTGGCAATTGCTGGGCGCCGCCGCGGCTTAATAGATCGCGGGAATAGAGAGAATTGGCAAGCGCCTGTCTTCGGTCCGGGGCGACTTCAGCGCCTGAGACGGTAAATATTCTCTGGGCTCGCACGATTTCCCGGCGCGTGGCACGGTCCTCGGCCCGGGAGAGGTTGGCCCCCCACGTTGGATCGGAGTTCAAACAGGGGGTGAAAAATTTTTTATCTACGACGAAATTTTTCTTGCTTTCATAGGTGGAACCGCCGTAACAAGGACAAGCGTCGGCAAAAATTTTTCTTAGCGGTATAAGAATTGTTATTGACGATGAGAATCAATTATGACAAATATGGGAAACATAAGAGATACCCGTGACTGCAAGGGTTGTGGAAACGGACTCACCGAACTCAAACGATAACAAACAGCAATCAGGAGAAAATAATATGATCAAACGTAACTTCACCGCGGCCCTCATCGCCGCAGGAATGTTGGCAATCGTAAGCGTGGCTCAGGCGACGGTCCTCGACCTCGGCTCGAGCGGCAGCGGCACTCTCAACGGCGCTCTCTTTCAAACAAATAACGATCACCCGACCGGGACGGGCGTTTATGATCCGTTTTTGACCATCCAGAACAAAGGATGGGAACAGGGCTACAATAGCTCAACCGGGAACTTTGACACGAAGCGGGAGCCGGTGTGGAACCACGAGATCAAGTTTTCCGATCTGCAAGTCACGACGATCAACAACATTCAGTATATCGGATTGTCGGTTGACATCAATGAGTCCAACAGCACCCCGCTTATCTCACTTGATGCCCTGAAGATCTACACGTCATCCACTCTGCAGAGCAGCACGTCGACCAACGGCAGCGGATTCTTTAACGGATCGCTCGGGACTCTTCGCTACGATTTGGGCGGCAACCAGGTGATTTATAACGATCAAAATACCGGCAGTGGCGGGGGCGATATCAACATTTACATTCCGCTTTCCCTGTTCGCCGGCACGAACGCGAACGACTACGTTTACGTCTATCAGCGGTGGGGAAACACCGATTCGTCCGACGCCGGCTTTGAGGAGACTTCGCTGATTCGCGGCTTCGCACCGGTTCCGGAAATGAGCGCCCTCTTCCCGATCGTTGGATTGCTCGTGGCGGTTGGTTCGACCCACGTCCTTCGCCGCCGGCGGATGGCTCGGGTTTCTTCGTAAGCAGTTTCCTTTCTTCTTATCTCCATTGTTTGGCGGAGGCGACAGAGTACCTGTCGCCTCCGTTTTTTTTCCCTGTAACGCTGGCCGCTGCAGGCCAATCCACGATTGCCAACCTCGCCCTCGCACGCCTAAGTTAGCGCCCCTCCGTCACTATGTTCGCGCTCCAACCCGAGATGAAGGTCTTCAGCGGCTCCGCCAACCGAGAGCTCGCCCAACGCATTTGCGACGGGATCGGCACGCCGCTCGGCCAGGCAACCATCAGCTCGTTCCCGGACGGAGAAACCTACGTCAAGATTGAGGAGAACATTCGCGGCCGCGATGTTTTCATCATTCAACCGACGTGCCCGCCGACAAACCAGCATTTGATGGAGTTGCTCATCATGGTGGATGCCGCGCGCCGTGCCAGCGCCGATCGCATCACGGCCGTCATCCCGTTCTTTGGCTACGCGCGACAGGACCGCAAGGATCAGCCGCGGGTTCCGATCACGGCCAAGCTCGTCGCGAATCTTCTCCATGCGGCCGGCGTCAGCCGGGTGCTCACAATGGATCTGCACGCGCAACAAGTGCAGGGCTTTTTCGATATACCGGTGGACCATCTTTATTCGATGCCGGTCCTACTCAAATACATGCGGACGCGTCTCACGCGCAAAACCGTGGTCGTATCGCCGGACGTAGGTGGATTGAAAATGGCGTCCGCGTATTCCCAGGCGCTCGGCGCCAATCTCGCCATCGTGGCCAAGCAGCGGAAGAGCTCGACGGAGACAAAAGCTCTTTATGTCATCGGTGAGGTGGCGGACTGCGATGTCCTCCTCGTCGACGATCTGACCGAGACCGCGAGCACACTCGTTTCGGCCGCTACGATCTTGAAAGCACATGGTGCCCTGAACATTTACGCGGGCGTCGCTCACGCCGTTCTGGTCGATGCCGCGATTCCCCGGTTGCAAAACTCCCAGATCGAGGAATTAATAACGACGAACAGCACGCCTGTGCGCACGGTGGAGGGCTTTAAGACCAGCGTGCTTTGCATCTCCGAGCTTCTCGGTGAAGGCATGAAACGAATTCACAATGACGAATCTGTTTCCTCGCTGTTCAAAATCGATAACGACGGCAAATAGAAAATCATGGCTAAGCAGGTAAAACTCACGGCGGAACGGCGGACGGCCACAGGGCGTTCCGCGGTGCGGAAACTCAAAGCGGCTGGCTCGGTGCCGGCGATTATTTACGGCGCGAAAGACAAGGCGGAGCCGCTCCAGGTCTCCCGGCGCGATATCAGCGCCATGCTCAGTCACGCCGCGGGCGAAAACATTTTGGTCGAGCTCGAAATCGACGGCAAGAATCGCCTCGCTCTCGTCCAGGAAGTGCAACACGCGCCTTTGGGTGGCGCCGTTCTCCACATCGATTTCCATGCCGTTTCGATGGATGAAGTGATCGAAGCCGATGTTCCTCTCGAGCCGACTGGAACGGCGAACGGCGTCAAGAATATGGGCGGGCTGCTCGAACAAAGCCTTCGCTCGCTCGCGATCGAATGTCTCCCGCGTGATCTGCCTGATGTCATCACGGTGGATGTTTCCGCGCTCAACATTGGCGATGGGATTCACGTCCGCGAAATTCAGTTGCCGGCTGGCGTAACTACCAGAGTGCAGCCCGATCTCACCGCTTTCTCGGTCCTGGCGCCTACGGTGGAAGAGGAGCCGGTTGCCGCTGCGGTGGAAGCTCCGACTGGCCCTGAAGTGATCCGTGAGAAGAAGGAAGAACCGGAAGCAGCAGCAGCTTCGGGCGGGAAAGATAAGGCGGCGCCGAAGGAAAAAGAAAAGAAGTGATGCGCCGTTCGCTTCATTGCTGAAAACTTGGAGCAGGAAGCATCGCGGACTCGATTGGTGGTAGGCCTGGGTAATCCCGGCGCCGAATACGAGCGCACCCGCCATAACGTCGGGTTCAACGTAGTCGATTCGCTCGCAGCGGAGTGGGGGCTCACCTGGCAACGTTCGAAAAGCTGGCACGCTCTTTGGGCCAAACGCGAAAACGCGATCCTGGTGAAACCGGCCAGCTACATGAACCGAAGTGGCGAGCCGCTGCAAGCCGTCGCCAGTTTCTACAAGATCGAGCCGTCCGAAATTCTCGTCGTCCTGGATGATCTCGCGCTCGAGCTGGGACGGTTGCGCATCCGATTGGAAGGCGGAACCGGAGGCCATAACGGGCTCGAATCGATCATTACCCAATTCGGCACCGAAGCCATTCCGCGGTTGCGTATCGGCATCGGGGCTGCACCGAATGCTGGCGCCGTCGATTACGTACTCGGCCGTTTCTTCGAAGAAGAGCGCCCGATTGTCGAAAAAACCATCGCCCGCGCGACCGACGCGGTGAAATGCGCGATTGACAAAGGCGCGCTTTCCGCGATGAACCTTTTCAACAAAATTCCGAATGATGAAGAACCGTTATGAAGCGTTGCTCGTGCTCGATACCCAGGGCCGGGATGATACCGTAAAAGACGTTGTCGACCGTCTCGAAGCCGAATTTCAGAAGGAAGGCGCCGAAATCGAGCAGGTCCAGAAAATGGATCGTCGGCCGTTTTCCTATGTCGCCGGCAAACTCGACTCCGGCTACTACGTGAACTTTGTTTTCCACGCCGATCCGCAGCTCATCACGAAGCTGCGCGCGAAGTTCAAGCTCGATCCGGAAGTTTATCGCCAGAGCTATCAACGTCTGCGTCCGAAGGTCGAGCGACCGGCGAAAAAGTTGGCCGAGGCCAAGTAATTCCGCTAGAACGGCGGCATGGCCAGTTTCAACAAAGTCATCCTCCTCGGAAACCTCACGCGCGACCCCGAGGTCCGTTACACCCCCAAGGGAACCGCCGTCACGGATTTAGGTCTGGCGGTCAATCGCACTTATACTGCGGATAACGGTGAGAAACGCGAGGAGGTCACATTCGTCGACGTGACCTTTTGGGGACGAACTGCCGAAGTTGCCGGCGAATATTTGAAAAAAGGCCGCCCGGTTTTTGTCGAGGGCCGGCTTCAGCTCGATTCGTGGGATGACAAGACATCCGGACAAAAACGGACCAAGCTCAAAGTCATCGGTGAGAACATGCAGATGCTCGGCGCCCCCCGTGGCGGTGGAGCAGGAGGCGGCGGTGGGGATGAGGAAGGTGGTTCCAGCGCGCCTCGTTCCAGCAGCCGACCGGCCCCGCCACCGAAAGCAGCTCCCTCCGCGCCGGACGACGACGAGATTCCCTTTTAGCGCTCTATTCTAATAGAGCGCAACTCTGTCGAGCGGCGCCCTTATTTCGATGACCCCCACGGAAGCCTGCATCGCGCTCAACATGCTTCCGACCATGGGGCCGGTCCGGCTCCGGAAGTTGCTCGAAGTTTTTGAAACGCCCGATCACGTCCTCGCCGCGCGGAGAGATGCTTTACGCGCCGTCGACGGAATCGGGAACGACGTCGCCGATCAGATTGTCCGTTGGGAAGAGATCGTCGATCTGCCGGGCGAGCTCGAGCGCATTCGTCAATTCGGAGCAAGCGTCATTACGGCCGAATCGCCGCTCTATCCGCGCCAGCTCCGCGAGATCCACGCCCCACCGATCGTGCTCTACGTCTGGGGCGAACTGAGCGAGCGCGATCAACACGCGATCGCCGTGATCGGATCGCGCCGCACGACCCATTACGGAATGGAATCGGCCAAAAAGCTTTCTTATCAGCTCGCTTACGCGGGTCTCACCGTGATCAGCGGCCTCGCGCGCGGGATCGACACCGCCGCACACCAGGGCGCGCTCGCGGCGAAAGGACGCACGATCGCCGTCATCGGATCCGGTTTGTCGAAACTTTATCCGCCGGAGAACGCCGCCCTCGCCGAGAAAATCCAGAGCGGCAACGGCGCGATCGTTTCCGAATTCTCGATGGAGATCGAACCCGACCGGCAAACCTTTCCGATGCGCAACCGGATCATCAGCGGTTGGAGTCACGGTCTGTTGGTGGTGGAAGCCGGGCTCAATAGCGGCGCGCTGATCACCGTCGCGCAAGCGCTCGAGCAAGGCCGGTCGGTCTACGCCGTGCCCGGTCATATCAATGCGCCGAGCGCACAGGGATCGAACCGTCTGATCCAGCAAGGCGCCAAACTGGTGATGGACGCGAGCGATCTGCTCGACGATCTCCAAATTCTCCTTCCGGAAACAAAGCCGTCGCCCGAAGCAGCCGTGCGCTCTTTGCCGGTTCTCACTGACGACGAGCGCCGCGTTTACGATGCGATTGAGGCGAGTGAAACCTCCATCGACGACGTCGCCACGAAGTCGGAATTGCCGAGTGGTACCGTCTCCTCAATTCTGCTGCGCCTCGAGCTAAAGCGTTTGGTGAAACAGTTGCCCGGAAAATATTTCGTGAAGCTGTCGTAGCTGCGATCCTGTGGCGGATGAAAGCTGTTCGTCTCGTCAAAACCGGTTCGCCGCTCAAGGAGCAGGAGATCGCGATCCCGCCGAGCGGCGCGCGAGATGTCTTGATCCGCGCGAAAGCCGCGGGCATTTGCCATTCCGATGCGCATTACCGCGCGGGAGCGTCATCAGTTCAATTTCTGCCGATCACGCTTGGGCATGAAGTTGCGGGCGTCGTGGAAGAAGCGGGGGCGGACGTTTCCGCGTTCACGAAAGGCGACCGCGTCTGTGTCCATTACCTCGTGACCTGCGGCCAATGCCGATTTTGCAAAGCCGGCACCGAGCAGTTTTGCCCGACAGGACAGATGATCGGGAAACATCGCGACGGCGGCTATGCGGAATTCATTGTTGTCCCGGAGCGCAGCATCTTCCGTTTGCCCGACGAAATTCCATTCGATCAAGGCGCGATCCTGATGTGCTCCTCCGCCACATCGTTGCACGCGCTGAATAAAGCTCGACTGCGCGCCGGCGAAACCGTCGCGGTCTTCGGCGTGGGCGGGCTGGGAATTTCCGCTGTGCAATTGGCAAAACATCTGGGCGCCGCGCAGGTGTTCGCGGTCGATATCAATCCCGGCAAGCTCGCGCTGGCGGAACGATTCGGCGCCGTCGCGGTTGATGCGTCAGCCTACAATCCCGTCGCGCAAATTCAGGAACTGACGGACGGTCGCGGCGTGGACGTGGCGCTGGAATTGGTCGGTTTGCCGGTCACGATGCGGCAAGCCGTGCAGTCGTTGGCGATCCTGGGCCGGGCCGCGCTCGTCGGGCTCACGCAACAAAGTTTTGAAATCGCGCCTTACTCCGAGCTCTTGAACAAGGAGGCCGAGATCATTGGCGTGTCGGACCATCTTGCGAGCGAGATCCCGGTGCTTTTGGGTTTGGCGCGAACCGGAAAGCTCGGTTTATCGCATGGCATCATCCGCACGGTCCCGCTCGAGGCCAACGCGGTAAACGCCACGCTCGATGGCCTGGAAAGATTTAGTGACGATGTGCGCGTCGTGATTCTTCTGTAGCCGCTTCGCTATGCGAAGCGCCGGGGTGCGTTTGGCCGCCAGACGCGCCTTTCCGCGCGGCCCACAGGGCCGCGGCTACAGAAGCCCGTCACCAAATCCGATTTGCGAACTGGCGGGGTCTCTTCTACCCTCCCCGCCTTGGCCTGCGACCGGCGGCAGAAATTCTGGCGGTTTCGAAGGCCGCACGTTGCCCCACTACAGAAAATGTCCAAATCGCTCATCATCGCCGAGAAGCCCAGCGTCGCCGCCGACCTCGCGCGCGCGCTTGGCAAGGTCCCGAAAAAAGGGGACCACTTCGAGAACGACCAGTACGTCATCTCGTCCGCGGTCGGGCACGTCGTGGAATTGCAGATGCCGGAAGACATCGATAAAAAGAAATACGGTTTCTGGCGTCTTGAGACGCTGCCGATCATTCCGGAGAAATTCGAACTCAAGCCGAGCGAAAGTTCCAAAGGAAAATTTGATCAGCTGAAAAAGCTGATCGCTCGCAAAGACATCACCGAAGTTGTGAACGCCTGCGACGCCGGCCGCGAAGGCGAACTGATTTTTACCTACCTCACGCAGCTCGCGAAGAACAAACACCCGGTGAAACGGCTCTGGCTGCAATCGATGACGCCGCAAGCCATTCGCGACGGTTTCAGCAAACTGCGCGACGGCGCCGAGATGCAGGGACTGGCCGACGCCGCCCGTTCCCGGAGTGAGAGCGACTGGCTCATCGGCATCAACGGAACGCGCGCGATTACCAAACGCATGTTCGGTTCGCGCGCTGGCAACGTCGCCTCGGTCGGTCGTGTGCAGACCCCGACGCTCGCGATCGTTTACGCGCGCGAGCTGGAGATCCGGAATTTTAAGCCGCGCGGCTATTGGCGCGTGACGGCGAAATTCGGCATTGCGAAAGGCGAATACGAAGGCGTTTATCAGCGAGAAAATTTCAAGAAGAACGATGACGAGCATGATCGCATCGACCGCATGTGGGATCAGGCGTCGGCCGAAGCGGTCGTCGCGGCGTGCCAGGGTCATCCGCTCGCGAATGTTTCCGAAGAGAAAAAGGCCAGCTCGCAAATCGCGCCGCGCCTTTACGATCTGACCACGCTGCAACGCGAGGCGAACGGGCGCTTCGGTTTCTCCGCCAAGCGCACTCTGCAAATCGCGCAGGCCCTTTACGAGCGGCACAAAATGCTTACCTACCCGCGCACCGATTCGCGTGCGCTGCCGGAAGATTACCAACCGGTGGTGAAACAAACCCTGGCCAATCTTTCCGGTTCGCTCCAAACCCACGCCGAGAAAGTTCTGGCGCAAAACTGGGTCCGGCCTAACAAACGCATTTTCAACAACGCACAGGTCAGTGATCACTTCGCCATCATTCCGACCGCGTCCGAAGCGAAGCACCTGGACGAGGCGGAAACGAAAATCTACGAGATGGTCGCGCGGCGTTTCGTTGCCGTCTTTTTTCCGGCGGCCGAGTTCGATATCACCACGCGCCTTAGCCAGATCGGCGCCCACAAATTCAAAACCGAAGGCAAAGTGCTTACCTCCGCCGGCTGGCTCGAAGTTTATGGGAAGAGCACTGTCGATGACGACTCGGGCAAAGCGTTACCAGCCCTGAGCGCGGAAGATAAGAATCAGGCGAAAACAATCGAAGCCATCCTGCACTCGGAGACGACGAAACCGCCGCCGCGTTACACGGAAGCGACGCTCCTCTCCGCCATGGAGACGGCGGGAAAACTGGTCGAGGACGAAGAATCGGCCGAAGCGATGAAAGAGCGCGGCCTCGGAACGCCCGCTACGCGCGCCGACACAATCGATGGTTTGATCTACCAGAAGTACATGGATCGCCAGCAGCGCGAGCTCGTCCCGACGGCGAAAGCCGAGCAGCTCATTCAATTCCTCGAAGCCGTCAAGGCGTCCGACCTAACGAGTCCGGCCATGACCGGTGAATGGGAGCATCAATTGCGTTTGATGGAGCACGGGAAATTTCCGCGAGCGAAATTCATGGCCGAAATCGTCGAGGAGACGAAAGGCATCGTGGAGCGCGTGAAAGGTTTTGAGGAAGACGATTCCGTCGCCCGCGAGACCGACATCATCTCCCCGACCGACGGCAAGCCGCTCCGCGAAACGTTGCGCGGCTACAAATCGCAGGATGGCGAGTTCATGCTCTACAAGGTCATCGGCGGCCGGAAGATGGAAGAGAGCGAAATTCGCGAGCTGGTCGAGAAAGGCGTCGTTGGCCCGCTCGACGGTTTCATTTCGAACAAGACCCGCGCCAGCTTCGCCGCCACCCTCAAACTCGTGAAGGACGAGAAGACGGAGAAGTGGAAAGCCGAATATGATTTCGGCGACAAAGTGGACCTCGGGTCGGTCGAATCATTCTGGACCGATCCCGCGACCGGCGCGGAATTATGCGAAGTCGGATCGAGCTACGTCCTGCGGGAACGCGAGAACGGCGAATGGAAGCAGACGCTTCGCCTCCCGCGTCTCATGTGCAAAAAAGAAGTGACGCGCGAGCAAGCGGTGCGCTTGGTCGAGCAAGGCAAGACCGACCTCATTCAGGGATTCATTTCAAAGAAAGGCCGTCCCTTCGATGCCTTCCTCGTGCGGAACGACGCCAAGATTCGCTGGGAATTTCCGCCGCGCGCCGCCAAGACCGACAAGGATGGCAAACCAGTCGAGCGCAAAGCGCGCGCGAAAGTCGATCTTTCGAAAGCGAAAGTGATCGGCGAAAGCAAAACGCACGGCGGCGAATTGGTCGAGCTGGACGACGCCTATTACGTGCGCAAACCCGATCAGGATAATCGGCAAGTCTTCAAGCTCTCGAAGAAA
The DNA here is from genome assembly GCA_041167565.1 of Verrucomicrobiota bacterium. Taxonomy (GTDB): domain Bacteria; phylum Verrucomicrobiota; class Verrucomicrobiia; order Chthoniobacterales; family UBA10450; genus AV80. The sequence continues at coordinate 14,632 of JBEEHU010000168.1, forward strand.
CTGTGCGAGCACGAAATCACGCCCGAAGAGGTGAAGGAACTTCTGAGCGAAGGAAAATCACCGCTCATCGAAGATTTCGTCTCGAAACGCGGCAACAAATTCGGCGCCCATCTCGTCCTCTCCGCGAAGAAAGACAAAGCCGAATTCGAATTCCTTCCGCGATAACGGGTGTAGCGTCGGCTGTCTCCCGAAAAGGTCTCCCACAAAGGACGCCCCTTCTCCGCAACCTGAAATTGGAAAAAGGCAAAGTCGGTTTCGAGTTCGCCGAGAAGAAGCCGCGCATCAAAAAGTCGGCAGCTCGGAAAACTGCGGCGAGTTAGGTTGAACAGCCGTCCGCCCTGTCCGGCGGACCGTCATTTCGTCATGAGGTAAACGAGTAATACGACGAAACCCACAATCATCGCGAGTATTAGCAGGGCCGCGATGAGAAGAGTTATGAATTGCAGTCCGAACCCAAATGCAGGAAGGAGCATACCTCCGGCGACCGCGCCGACGATTGGGGATAAAATGACCCACTGCAGTTGACCGTGGATCAGCCCAAATACGAATCCTATCGCGGCCCCTATACCGGCCAGTCGAGCGCTGTATCGCCCGGGCAAGTGCATGATTCTTTCACCAATCTTGGTGAGCCCGCGAAATGGCGGGAATACTTCAACCAATTTACCCGCTGTTTCGGCAAGCCACTCAAAGAATGGTTTTTTTGAGGCGCGAGAGGCAGGTACTGAAGTTGCAAAGTCCTCTGGCCACGGGTCCCGTTCGAAGATAGTTCCGAGCCCTTTACATGTGCCGCAGGTTGTTCTGACTTCATACTCTATCATCGTCGGCCCGCAAGAGCCGGGAGGTGCACGACGACTTTCCCATCGCGTGTGAGATCCGCTACCACCACAGGAAGGACAGGCCTTGGAACCCACAGCTCCGCGCGCTTTCAGTGCTGCGGAGTGGGCCGGCCCGGAGTTGCGGCTCTCGTCACCTTGAACCTCACACCCAATTCCAGACGCAGTTTTTGATCAGGAACGGTGGATTTAGCCCGAGTTGCTTGGCGCAGGCGGGATTGAGGTCGATACGGCCGGGGACGCCGAGACGGTCTTCGACCGCAGCTTGAATCGTCTTGCCGTTGACCGTGACGCTAACCATCCGGTGTGCCGCGCCCATGACGCTGCCCCAGCGTGCGATCATGTCGTCTTTGTAAATCGCGACCATTGGCGTGTGGTCTTGCGCGGTGATTTTTCCGAATTGTCCGATGCCGTTATCTCCGACCTTGAAACACTCCTTGTCGGTCTTGCCCTCGGCCTTGCAGCGCTGGAAATCCCTCACATCCTTCGGATCGGCGAAACTGGAGGCCTCCGCTTTGAAGCCGGTGCCTCCGCCCCTGCGTGCGTTTCCGGCTACGCCTCCGTCGCGTTGGTCGTTCAATGCCTGTTGAGAGATGGGACCCCAAAAACCGTCGGCCTCCACTCCGAGCAGTTTTTGAATCTTGATGAGCGTGGGATTCCCTTCCCCCGCGGTCTGTCCAATCTCTTTGTTGAGGGCGGTCTGTGATTTCGGACCCCAGATGCCGTCTGCTTCGAGTCCGAGAATAGTTTGGATTTTTTGGACCGTGGATTTTGCCATATTGGTAGCGCTTCTATTTGCCGTTTATTGGGCGTAGAAATCCTTCCCCGAATCTTTGCGTCTCCGGAGCTCGGCGAGCATCTCGGGCTCGCTTATGTCGGCAGCCCAATCGGGCCGAAGTTGGAAGTGCGGTTGGTCCTCGATAGTTTTCCAGTTTCCGCCCCATTCCAAGCCGAGATCGGCACCAAGGGCGCCCGCCACTTTATACTTCGGCGACTCAGGAATATAAGTGCCTTCGAACACGCCAATGTCGAACGCGATCCCAAAGTTGTGGTTGGAAAAGCCGCCTTTTGCCTTGGTCACAATCTTGCCAGGTTTGGTGCGACCCTGGGCAAACAGCTCGTCCTGCTCGGCGTAGGTGCGCATCGCGCTGATCACCTTGATGGTAATTCCTTGCCCGGCGGATTTCTCGATGAGTGCACGAGCAAAAGGCCGCACGCGCGGATGCAGGGTAGCAATATTAGTTTCGCTGCGCGAGTCGGCGGGCTTCCCATCGCCTACGATTTCCTCGGTCGGCTTGTTCTTGATTATGTCCGGCGCCTTTTTCCCGACCACGGCAAGATGGATCGCACCCCACGTCTCAGGACCTGGGTTGCCATCGACGAAAGCGCCGAGCTTCTTTTGCACCGCCCGAATAATTGCGTCGAGACCGGCATCTGCCGCCGGTTTCTTGCCAACTACAGCGAGGTGGATGGCAGCCCATGTCTCCGGGCCGGGTTGACCGTCAGGTGTAGTCCCAAGTTTCTTTTGAACAGCACGGATTGTATCGGTTAGGCTCATATGATTGTTAAATGAACTACGGCTTTGGCGGGGCGGGGGTTTCCGCCTTTTTCGTTTTCGCCTGCCGCTCGACGTGGCTGGCGGTGTGCCATTCGCCCATCTTGGCAGCATTGCTCTTGTAGAAGTTGTGCATGAAGGCATCGAGCTGCGTCACGGCCGTCATCGCTTCGTCCAAAAGCGGCGCGAAACCTTCTGTCGCGCCGGCTTGAGTTTGAGCACCCGAATCTTTCGCAGCGTCAGCCTCGCCAAAGGCGGAGATGTGGGCGCGCAGATCGGCGACGAATGTGGGCTCGTGCCCGTGGGCGATGAAATCGGTCGCGAGCGTTTGAGCGGCATCCCCGATGGTGTTGGCTTTCGCCACGAGGACGGCGTCCCCGACGCCATAGGGCATACGGAACTTGTCCATGATCTCCGGTTTGTTCTGCGCCGCGGCGGTCGCGGCGGCCGTACGGTTGATGCCTTTGAGCTCCAGGAAGAGCGCATCGCGCAGCACTGTCTTTGAGGTGGTGCCGCCGCGCGCACTACCGGTGCCGCTGTGCTGGGTCTCAGCATTCTTGCCGATCCGGGCGATCAATCCCGTTGTCGGAGTATTGAGATCGTCGAACAGGTGTGTGGCCTGGGTTTGACCGGGGGTGATGGCGGCGGCGGGTGGGACCGGGGTGGTAAAATCCGATGCGTTATTGGTTCCGAAAGTTCCGACACGCTTCAGCATATCGAAACGCGCTTGTTCGCGTGCGTTCATAAGGGGTGACTCCTTGGTTGTGGGGTTGGGGTGAATCGACCACCGGAAGAGCGGGGATTCCAGGGGGAAACCGACCGTTCTGTTCGGGGCGAATTAATTAACAGCGGCAGCGTAACGGGAAAATCGGCGGCGTGTCACGAAGAAAAGTGACATCGTCAATCAGAAATTTCTCAGGCATTTCTGTCCGCCCTTGAGTCATTATCCGTGCCAGGTTTCATCGACAAGAATAGCTTTTCCCCGAAAGCGTTAACCAATGCGTCGCTAAGATTCCCAAGTTTCTGCTCACGCAAGGCGGGATCGGAAATCCCATCCACGCTTTGAACCGCCAGGGTCCAGGCGTTGCCCATTTGCAGATGTGTATGCTTCTTATTTGCCTGCTCGCGATAGTAATCCTCACGTTGCTTAAATATTTTTTGAATGAAGAGCACCAATGTGTCAGCTGCTAGAGTAATAACGCCGTTAGTAGTACTTCCCTGATAAAGCAAAACCACGCCGACGACTAACACGCTAAAGGCGACGGCCGCACAACCTAGCCATAGCGCAAAAGCAAGTTTTGCTTGGGTTAGAAGGTTTTTGTAATCGCTGTCAAGATGTGAGCGAAAAAAATCAACGCTTTGGTTGTAAGCGTCTAGACGCAACGCCTGATCGGCGAAGAATCCCGTTGGTTTTGCGTTAGGGGCATTTGAAAAAAACGTGATCGAGGGATCGAGATTACCCGCCTGATTCAAATCACCGGCAGGTGCCAGGGGAGAAGGAACTGCCGAGATGATTTCGACACCGCTGTCTTGAAGGGCGTCCAAGTCCGTGTCAGCAATAATCCTGTTCAAAATAGTAGACGCCGCTGCCGAGCTGGGTCGCTTCCATGAATCCGCAGAAGTCATTTGCTCAAGGAGATTCACGAGGGTTGCGGGGACCGTCGGTCGTAACAGTTGGATGTTGGAAATGTCGTCAGCGGAAAAGGCACGCCACTGCCGTCCTGTAAATGGCAAATGCCCGGTTAACATTTCATATAGTACAGTTCCCGCCGCGTAGACGTCGACCGCGGCTGTTACCGGCGCACCCTCTATCTGCTCTGGCGCAGCGTACAAGATCGTCCCAACCAGGCTCCCCATGGTTGTCAAGGTGTCGTCAACATCATCATTTATCGTCTTGCTTGTACCAAAGTCTGTGAGACGCAGACCGCCGTCAGCGGCACGGATCAGAATATTGGATGGTTTTATGTCACGGTGTACGACATTCGCTGAATGAAGGTACGCCAGAACGCCAAAGAGATCCGCTTCCCATAGCAAAATTTGCTTAAGCGTAGGAGGGTCGGCTCTTATCCTCTCCGCAAGACTCTGTCCGTCGATGTATTCAAGGACAAAATACACACTTCGGCCTTGGGTGATTACGTCAAAAAGGCGGACGATATGTTGGTGAGCGAGTTGGCTATAAATGACGGCTTCTCGTTGAATTCTGGCGAGCTGAGGCTCCGTAACATCTTCAAAAACTTTCAAGGCCACCGTGCGTTCCAGGGCGATATCTCTAGCGCGGTACACATATGACCAAACACCACGGCCGAGTAATTGAACTATCTCGTATCGGTTCCGAAAGATCTGGCCTGGGTTTAACATTTATCGAGGACGACTTCTGTCGAGAAACGTTATTTCCTCGACGTTTGGGCTGCGCTCGTCAGGTTTTAGCGCCTTTCCATCAGCGGAATCTCGCATCTTGCAGGCATCTGTTACGGCTTCACGATCAGGTAGCATGTCAACGGCACTCCAGCATACGTTCGAGGCGTGACAATCTGTCGTCCTAACGCTGCCTTATCCGGTATCAAGACATCTGGATCATATATAAAAAAGATTAGATTCTCGCAATGCTGATGACTTCGATAAGTCTCGATATCGTCGTGAAGCTCTTTCGTGATGCTTTTTCCGTGCGCAGCGTCACGAATGAATTTGGCTTCAATAACGGCTTTAACCGAGCGACTGACAAAATCCTTGATTGCATATCGACTCGCCGCGATCCGTTCCGTTGGATTTTCCGGGACCAGATCGAGAACCCAGGGCCGAAGCATGAGGTATATCGCATCCTGTACTGCGGCTTCAGAATCTAGCGTTAGGACCGTTGAGCTACGCCGCGTGTTCAAGTAACGGACGCACTCCATAAACTCGTCCAAAGCTAAAACGATCCTTCCCACATCCACGGGAACGGCTTCAGCAGTAGACGGGTTCTTACTCCCATATTTCTGGTTTAACGTTGAGACTGCTTCCGCAATCCGAATTCTCTGACGAGTATCATTCATCGGCAGGCGGAGCTTGGGTGCGTCCAAGGATGTATTTCCCTATATCTTCGAAGATATACTCGTAGTCGCGACGAGATTTATTTTCAGGCAGATGAATGTGTAGATCGATGTGGATTGCCGGTTCCCCATTAGCTTGACCTTGTGGTTTAACTCCTGGGCCGACACCTATTGCCGGGGTGATCCTGCTGGTTTCCGAGACAGTGGCTGGTGCGGGAGAAAGATCAGCATAATCACAGGCGGCTTTGAACGTTTGGATTTGGAGAGCCAGCGTTGCGTCACTCCCTCCGGAATGGATGTTGAAATAATTCCTGAGCTTCTCGTCGTCCTCTTTGTTCGGCTGGTGCGACAGTTCGAATAACGGTGCCCAAACTCGGCGGATCGCCTCCCCAAGTACGGCGGGGCCTTTTCCTGGGGTCATGAAGGCAGTGTAGTTTTCGGTAGGCTCGCCGTTATTGCCGACGAGGCCGAGTGCCTTCAAAACACGAATTATTGAATAGTCATTCGTGTCTTTGAAGCCCCATCCTTTAAGTGTTTCGCCGTTTATCTTTGCTGGCTTTGGCCGCTTTGGTATTTGCTCTAAAAATTTCCTGAGGGAATTGGGCTTGTTCGTGTAAGGGAATTTAGGCTGGGTTCCCGTTCCCTTAGCTGGTTCGGCGCTTTTTTTGGATTTCGCGCGAGACTGTTTGGTTGTGCTCATAGACTGTTTGTGTCCATAGGGGATATAAGACTCTGTTCTTGTTTTGCTGAATACATTGTGAGGGATTGATTGTCGAAGGCGAGCGACGTCGGACGATAAGTTTGTAACACCTCGATAGGCTGAATCGCCGTTCCACTTTCGACACCATCTCGACTGCTCGCCGAGTGGTCGAAACGGAATGAGAATTTCTTCGATTGGGGCATCGGAGTAAGGGAACGTGTGTTTCTAACGAAAAACGTGGGCGTTCTAAAGCGCAAAGTAGAAAACGGGAGCGGGAGCCCACGGCGCTGGAGGAGAAAACACGGATTTGTCACAGCTGGCTCGCGCCACAGCATTCTTGAATTTGCGGAGGCTGCCGCAGGGGGAGGGCAGCGAAGGCAGTGACGAGTGACGAGTGACCTGTGGCGAGTGACGAGCGGAGGGAAGGACGGGGGAGCACGGGGAGGGCGGACCGTCAGCGCTCGGCTGCGGCGGATTCACGGGCGTAAAGCGGTATCCCAATGCGGCGTATATGATCGATCAAGCGCGGGGATTTTAATTTCGAGAAAAGGGAAAGATCGATCTCATGGGGCAGCAAGAGATCGTCCAAGTCCGAGTCGATCCGTGAGAGGAGACTTTCATTCAGAGCGTCACCGAACAACGCGAGGTCGATGTCGGATCCCGGTTTCTGGTCGCCCTTCGCGCGGGAGCCGTAGAGCACAGCTTTTTCCACTTCGGGGAACGCTGCCAGGACACCTCGAATGGCGGCGACTGTCCGATCAGACAAGCCATGGCGACTCATTCGGGCTCCTCCATTGCCGCGAGGATGTCGAAACGTTGTTCGAGCGCCGCTAACACAGGTTGAAACCGGTTGAGAATGTCGTTCGCGATTCGCTCCGCTACTTCGCAGTCGTAGGTATGGCTAGTGAGATTGCGCGCTTTGATCATGTCCATCCACGCGTCGCCGTCTTCCACCAATCCATTCTTGAAGGCGGTTCGCGTGGCGTCTTTCGATCCAATGAGGTTCGCAAAGCCCTGGCCTCCCAAATAATCCTTCAGGACATTCCACGCCAGCTCGTGCGTGAATTCGAACGCTTTGATCAATCCCTGTTGTTCGAGCTCCGAAAGCGGACGCTGTTTCGCCAATCCGGTTGCGTCTGTGAGTTGGGCAAGAGCGCCTTTGAAGTGCTCGAAGCGCTGCCGCCAACGCACGTCAGGAGTTTGCGCCATGGAGCAGAGATTACTGGGAAACGGTTCGGATCGCACTGAATTTTTCCCCCATTGTTAGAGAGCGAGGGCGGCACGTGGGGCGCCTGCCCTACAAGAAAAGGAAATGACACCTCCGCTAAGGCTTCGGCGGGGCGGGCGAGAAGCGGATTTCCGTGCCGAGGAGGCGATTGCACGCTCTAGAAACCGTCTGGACGCGTTTTCGACGAGATTGATCCGGCCGAAAACAAGAGTCGCCTGGTCGAGGAACGAGTTGGCGCACTCGAAGAACGGATTTACACGCTCAAGGAATCGGCTGGCGCGATCAAAGGACGATCTTCGGCGGTCATAGACCGCCGCTACAGGATCGAGGAACCGGTTTGGACACTCGAACGGGAAACGCGCGGGCTCGAAAAATGGATTGCGGCGCTCTAGAAATTGTCTGTCGTGCTCGCGAAGGGAAGCTCGGCGGTCATAGACCGCCGCTACAGCGTCAGGACGCGATTATTCTTTATGGCAACGAAACCTTACGCACGGAACGGGTCCCAGAACGGACGGTTAAAAGGGAAAGTAGCGATTGTGACGGGCGGGGGAACGGGAATCGGTGAGGCGATCGCGCATAAGTTTGCCCGGGAAGGGGCGCGCGTGATTGTGGCGGGGTTGCCGGATGATCCGGTGGAGGAGGTGGCGAAGGCGATTCGCGACGAGGGCGGCGAGGCGGTGGCGCACGGCGCGGATGTGTCGGAGGAAAGCGGCGCGCGCGCGGCAGTCGATCTGGCGATCAAGAAATTCAAGCAGCTCGATGTTCTCGTTAATAACGCGGGCGTGTTTCTGGATAACGCGATGACGGAAGATTATCCGATCGCGGATTTCGATCAGACGATCCGGATGAATATCCGGTCGGCGTTCATGATGACGCGCTTCGCGTTGCCGCATCTGCGCAAGACGCGAGGGAATGTTGTATCGGCGGGTTCGGAGTCGGGGTTGATTGGGCTGGCGCAGAATACGACGTATGGGGGGACGAAAGGCTGGATGCACGCGTTCATGCGCGGAGTGGCGGTGGAGCAGGCGAAGCATGGGGTGCGCGCGAATTGTGTTTGCCCGGGCCCGATCGACACGGCCTGGACGCACAAGGAGACGGGACCGATGGACCGGAAAATGGAGATCGGTCTGGTGCAAGCGGTGCCGCTGGCCCGGCGCGGAACGCCGGGAGAAGTGGCGAACGTCTATGCGTTCCTCGCGTCGGGCGAAGCGAGTTACGTGACAGGCGCGCTCTACTACGTGGATGGCGGGACGACGGTGGCGAAGGGGCCGGTGGGCGATGAGGTGCCGAAGTATTTGCGCAAAGAACCGCGAGGCGAGCTGGAGTTGAAACATTCGCGCCACGGATTGCGCAACAAAAAGACGCATCGCGTGAAAGCAAAGTGATGGAGTGACGCGGCAAGCGAAGATCGCTGCTCATCGAAGATTTCGTCTCGAAACGCGGCCACAAATTCGGCGCCCATCTCGTGCTCGCGCAGAAGAAGGACAAAGGCCGGGTTCGAATTCTCCCCGCGTTAAACGGCAATCAGGAGGCAGCCGACTTATTGCCCGTGCGGTTTCGTTTGGACGTTGAGGGCGACCAGCTTCCAGCTTGCCTCTTCGTTCTCATACTTGACCTCGAACAGCACGTCGCTCGCCGGCAGGGTGTAGTGACCCTTGACCACGAGCCAGCCGTTTTTGTCTAGGGACGGAAACCCGTCAAAGGTGGGGTCCACGTCGGCGATGTCCGCGAAGTCGATGCTCTTGTCCACGAACTCATGAAAGATTTCCTGGAGCCTGCGCGGAGTGGTCTCTTTTTTCCAGGCCGGTCCGAGTTTGGCGTGGAAAGCTTTGAAGTTCTTGGTTTGGACGGCGTCGTTAAAAAGAAGGAGAGTATCGAGCGCGAGCTTTTTGAGTTCTTTCTCCGGTGGGATTCGGTCGCTGTTTTCCAGCGTGGCAGATTTCAGTTTCGCGTCCCTGGGCGTCCGCGGAGATGCGGCGGCTTGCGGGGAGGGAGACACTGCTTCCGGCGCTGGCGTTGAGGAGATTTGGGACCGGGGAGCCGCTGTTTCCTGTTTTGAATTGCGCCCGATGAGATACAACACCACCAGTCCAGCGATAAGAAGGAAGGCGACGAGAACGACGGCGAGGATCACAAGGATAACCGGCGTCATTGTCTTTTTCGGGCGTTGCGGCGCGGCGGATTCCGGTGAGGGCTGGCTTTGTTTCTCGAGTTGCGGTGGCCTTGGCGGAGGCGGAGGCGCGGCAAAAAATCTGGCCGGTGCGGGTGGAGGTGGAGGGTTGGGTTGAAAGCGAGGGGCATCGGGAAAACTAACGGGAGTGCTTTCCGGTTGCTTCGTCGCCGGCGCCGTCATTTCGGCAGCGGAGCTGGACCGACGAAACGTCTCGAGGATGGCTTTGATGGTTCTCGCCAAGCTATCGAGATGCTGGCCGAGCGGCTGCGAAAATGCATCGAGCCAATGCGCGCTGGAGATGAAATACTCGAGCGCTTTTGTCGGTTGAACGTCTTCGATCCGGAAGGGAATTGTGTAAACGCCTTTGTCTACCGCGCGTTCGATCTCTCGCTTTATCTGCGGCGATCCATTCGCGCTGGCGGAAAAAATCAAAACCATGATGCGGCTGGATTCGATCGCATCAATGATCGATTCGCCCCAGTCAGCGCCCGGCACGACGTCGCGAGGCGCCACCCAGCACCGAATGCCTTCGAGCTCGAGCCGGGCCACGAGAGCGTCGGATACGGTCTTGTCTTTAGCGGAGTGACTTACAAAAACATCGTGCGCCATGTGTGATCAGGTTTGTAATAACGGGTCCGGCGGGCGCTGCGAGCAGGCCCATCTGGACGTTTCACGTTTCGCGCGGCGATTGCGAGAAAAAAACTTTTCTCGCGCAAAGCGTTGACGCCACAACTTATGGTGTGTTACTTACTCCGCCGACACTATGCGTTGTCCCAAGTGCGGCTTTCGTGACGACAAAGTCATCGACTCCCGCCAGTCTCGTGATAGTTCCAGCATCCGCCGCCGCCGCGTTTG
>JBEEHU010000169.1:0-6494 GCA_041167565.1 Verrucomicrobiota bacterium
ATCGAGAGCCGTCGGCGTGGTGAGCAGTCTGCTGAGCGACGAGCTAAAAGACGACTTCGATAAGAAGACGCGTGCTGATTACGTGCGACTCCGCGAAGAACACGCGGCCAAATCGCGCGAGAAAAAACTGATTTCGCTGGAGCAGGCGCGCGCGAATCGGACGGCGATTGACTGGTCCGGTTACACGCCGCCGAAACCGGAATTTGTGGGGACGCGTGTCTATGCTTCTGATCTGGGGAGCGCACGCGTTCCGCGTGCTGGTTTCGGCATTCTGCCGAAACAATCTTTGAAAAGTTCGTCGCGGCAAAATGCCGCGACCAGCACGCCACAGGCGTGCGCTCCCCAATCCATTTCCATCGACGACCTCATCCCTTTCATCGATTGGTCGCCGTTCTTTCACACTTGGGAGTTGCGGGGCCGCTACCCGGCGATCTTCGAAGATCCCGTCGTCGGGCCGCAGGCACGGGAACTTTTCGATGATGCGCAGAAGCTGCTCGATCGCATTCGCAGGGAAAAACTGCTCACCGCCCGCGGTGTCTTCGCGTTTTGGCCGGCGAAGGCGGTCGGCGACGACGTGGAAATCTACACCGACGAAGCACGCACGGAACGTCTCGCGACTTTTCACTTCCTGCGGCAGCAGATGAAAAAAACCGCGGGCCAATTCAATCATTGCCTGGCGGATTTCATCGCGCCGGAGTCGATTGATTACCTGGGCGGGTTTGCGGTGACGGGTGGAATCGGCGCCGACGAACTGGCGAAAGTATTCGCCGCCGATCATGACGACTACAACTCGATCCTGACCAAAGCGCTGGCGGACCGGCTCGCGGAAGCGTTCGCCGAATTCCTCCATCGCGAAGCCCGCATTGCCTGGGGATTCGGGGCCAGTGAGAAACTGTCGCAGGATGAATTGCTCCGCGAAAAATATCGCGGCATCCGGCCGGCCGCGGGATATCCCGCGTCGCCGGACCACACCGAGAAGAGTACGCTATTCCGCTTGCTCGACGCCGAAGAGAATACCGGCATCGCGCTTACGGAATCGTTTGCGATGCACCCCGGCGCGAGCGTGAGCGGCCTCTATTTTTCGCATCCCGATTCGAAATATTTCGGCGTCGGGAAAATTGGCGACGACCAGGTGCGCGACTATGCCGCGCGGAAGAATGTGAGCGCCGAGTACGTCGAGAAGTGGCTCGCGCCTAATCTTGATTATTGACGTTCTTCTTCTTCTTCTCGGCGTCGAGACGCGGATCGCGAATCTGCGCGCCGAAAAGAAGCAAGGCGCCGGCCTCATCGGCCGAGACAGGATCGACGGCGTCGGGAGCGACTTCCGGTTGGGGCCAGACCACGTTCCAAGCCAGGCCGCATTTTTCGAGCGACCAGATGATGTAACGCGTCAGATCAAATTCCCACCAGCGCAGCCCATGCGCGGCGCAACGCGGCTTCGCGTGGTGATTGTTGTGGTAGCCCTCGCCGAAAGCGCCGAGCCCGATCCAGAAATTATTCTTGCTGTGATCGGTGGTATCGAAATTCCGGTAGCCGAGGGAAGGCATGTGACAAATCGAGTTCACGGCCCAGGTGAAATTGTAGACGACGAGCATTGGCACATAGAGACACCAGAGCAGTCCGGCCCCGCCGAGGGTGAAATAGAAAAGCGCCGCGACACAAAGGTGCGGGAGGACATAAAAATAGGGCCGTTCCCACAGCCGGCAGTACCAGAATTTCCGGACATCCGCCGCGTAACGCAGCGAACGGTCACGGAAGCCGGGCGGTTTGCGCACGAGCCACATCATGTGGGCGTAAGGAAACCCGTGCAGCGGACTGTGAATGTCTTCGTCCGTGTCCGATTTCAAATGGTGATAGCGATGGTCCCCGACCCACGTCACCGGATCGCCCGAGAGAGCGACCGCCGAACCGGTGGCAAAGAAAAACTTCAACCAGCCGGGCATTTCGAAACCGCGATGGGTCAGATAGCGATGCAGATAAAGCGTGGTGCTGATTCCGCCCCAAAAATAAACGGCCAGCATGATCGGAAGGAACGTCCACTCAAAGCGCGTCCAGCCGGCGACGACGCCGAGAACTTGAAGGCCGATCAGAATTACGAAAAGAAAGAGATTGAGTTTATCGTGTTTGAACATGAGGCGAGGCGAGGTCGGAACGCGCGCGCGTTCGAGAAGGAATTCGACTGCCTAAGTTCCGCCCGAATGCGCAGAGTCGCAAGACGATTATTTGGACTGAAAAACTCGCGCGTGAAACGCCGATCCAAGATTCCGCATGCGCCGGGGCTGGGAGCGTGTTAAGTCACGCGCATCGGCGGGGTGTAGCTTAGCTTGGTAGAGCGCCTGGTTTGGGACCAGGAGGTCGCAGGTTCAAATCCTGTCACCCCGACTTCTCCTTCGCCGATCCCGATGAATTTTCGTATGTTTCATTTCATCTCCGACTCGCGTCTGATGAAGCCGATCAGGGTCCTTCTGATCACGTTGCCGGCATTGCTGCTTTGCGTCCCGACGCTTCGCGGCCAGGAACCGCCGCTGCCCGCGGCAACTGAAACGCCGAGCGCGAGTCCGGCCGGCACGCGCCCCCAACTGAACATTCCCGAGATCCCTCTGACGGTAGAGCCGACGCCCCTCGTGCCGAACACTTCGCCGGCGCCAAAGAAGAGCGCACCCCCGATCTCGGAACTCGACGCTGCCTTCAAACAATCTCCCCTTGCCCAGGCGGCGGAGGAGTATCGATTGCATGTGGAATGGCGCGAACTGCAAAACCGGACGGCGCACGATCCTGAGGTGGTGGCCGCCAAAGCCGCGGCAGATAAAATGAAAACCGATCTGGAGCGGCGCGCGCGGCTGCGTGAATACTACACGATTTACTATGCTCACATGCTGGCGCTCGCTTCCACGCCCGAGCTAAAAGCATATCTCGAAGGGAAAAAAAACGGAGCGCTGGACGGGCTGGCCCAATCGCGAGTCCGCCCGCAGCCAACTGCGACTCCCAGCCCCAAGCCCTGACGGGCGCTCTGCGCCTAACGACTGGTTCGCCGCGCGAAAGCCATCTTGCCGAATGCCGATTTGCCGCTAGGATGCGCCGAACCACGCTGGCGCGTTCGTCTATCGGTTAGGACGTGGCCCTCTCAAGGCCGAAAGACGGGTTCGATTCCCGTACGCGCTGCCAATTCCGCCGCGGAGTGCCGGCACGATCGTCAGCTTAGTCGTCGCTATCGTCGCTCTTCTTCAGCGACTTGATCGACTTCACGATGGCGACCACGGCCGGAGTGTATTGCTTATCGCCCTCCGGCGTCCCGGCTTGGAAAAGCGCGTAAAACGTTTTCCCGTCCGGAGTGAACGCGACAATCGCCAGCGCCCGGTCGGCGCCCTTGTCTTTGGCGGTGAAATCGCGCTCGAGACAGGGAATGCCGTTGGGCGTCTTGAATTCCACCGGCGCGGTTGGCTTGATATCCTGAAACCTCTTTTCCACTTCGTCCAGGGTCTCCTGCACCGCGCCTTTCGCGCTCTTCGCCACGACCGGGAAAATACTCAGGGCGTATCCGCCGCCTTTCGGCTGGGCGCTGATGATCCCGGCATCCGTGATTTCGGCTTTCCAATCGTTGTCGAAGGTGACGGAAAACTCCGGGTCGCCCTTCGGAAACTTCAGGGTCTTTGCCTGAATAATGAACGGCAGCGAGAACCCGAATGCCAGCACGAGCGCGGTGATTTTAAATTTCATTCACGTCACATACCACGCGTCCCGCGTCGGACAACAGCAGAATCCTCACGGTTGGATCCGCAGCCGATTGTTATTTTAGCTCGGCGTCGCTCTCAGGCCGGCTCCCAGTCGCGCTCGATTTCGCGCGGGCCCGAATCAGCACCCCGCGCAGGCCGAAATAGACCAGAAGACCTGCGGGAATCGCGAAGAAAAGGGAGCCGACCAGAATCGGCCGGCCCACCGTGAGAAACGTCGTCCATTCCATGAAGTCCCAAAGGGCGACGCGGCGAAATCCTGGCCGCTGCGGGACGCGATGATACAAAGCCCACATGCCGAGTTTGTATTGCCAGAAGAACATGGCGGGCACGAGCGGCAGGAGAATGTCGTGCAACGTTACGGTGATTACCGCGGCGGTTTTGTTCGCGCGGCACAACCAGGTTATCGCGAATGCCAGCAAAGTCTTCATGGTGAAGAGCGGTGTGAAACCGAAAAACATCCCGATCGCCGCCCCCAGCGCGATCGAGTGCGGCGTGTCGGGCAGCGTCATCAAAGTCATGTGATGCGCGCGCAGCCAGCGTTTCAGCCGAGACCACTTCGTCGCCCGGGCGACCATCTCGCGCCCATCGTTTTCTTCCTTCATTTCGTCGCGACGAGGCTCGACCATTTTTCTAGAATAACTCCGGTTGGCGCGGCGTGGGTAGAATCATTTGGCCGAGCGCCGCGCGCAGGCGCAAAGCGGCGTGGGGCGCGTAATCGAGCGCGTTGTTATTGAAAACGACGTGCACTTGGGATGCTTCGCCGCTCAGCTTGCCCGCGCGTTCCGCGACCTCAGCGATTTCGTCATCGCTGTAATTGTAATTGAAACGTGACGCCACCGTCTTGCCCGTGGTGTAAGCGCGCGCATCCCGTCCATGCAAACGCAAGTAAGCCAGCTCCGGATGCGTAATCGCATCCAAATCCGGTGGCATGATGGTGAAATGTTTTTCCGCCGGCGCGTCCACCGACACCAGCGTGGCCGCGCGCGCGCGCAGAAACTCAAGCGTCTCGTGCAATCGTTCGCCTTCCACCCAATTTCGATTTCGCAGCTCGATCGCGATCCGGAATCCGGCGAGCGCTCCCAATAATTCCTGCAGCTCGCTTAGCTCGTGATTTTTCGGAGAGAAAGCCGGCGACAATTGCAGAAGAAGCGCGCCTAATTTCCCAGCATCCTGCATGATCGCGAGCGATTTGCGGAACTGTGCGATCATCACCTTCTCGAGCGCCGCGGTGAGTTTCACTTTGCCCTTTGCGTCGGTCGTCGCCAGGCGCTGGAGCGCGGGCGGCAACAATTTCAGATTCGTGGAATGCCGCGAGAGCAATTGATGCAGCTTCACATCGAAGATGAAACCATCCGGCGTACTTCGGCACCAGCGGTCCACCATCCGCTCCTCCGGCGCCGAATAAAAAGTTGAGTTCACCTCGACCATTTCGAAATGCTGCGCGTACCACGCGAGCCGATCCCCCGCCGGCATTTTTTTCGGATACCAATGCTCGACAAATCCTGGGTCGGACCAGCTCGCGGTGCCGATTAGAATCTTTGCCGACTTGGCCTTCGCTGCCGATTTCATTTGGGAAACGATACGATTCCTTTTCGAGGCAAAAGTAAATCACGCGCGCGGGCATTTGCGGTTGCGTTCGCGATTCGATGCTGCATACTCGCCTCCAGACGCGGGGTGGAGCAGCCTGGTAGCTCGTCAGGCTCATAACCTGAAGGCCGCGGGTTCAAATCCCGCCCCCGCAACCAAATCCCCTCTGGATGCAGGCCGCTTATCGCGTCTACGTTTTACAGAACCGCGAGCAAAGATTTTATATCGGAATAAGCGATGACGTTTCGCGAAGAATCGACCAGCACAATTCCGGCACATCGCGCTGGACAAAGGGAAAGGGACCGTGGGCTCTTTGTTGGACAAGCGACGAGCTTTCCCTGTCTGATGCGCGGCGATTAGAGAATGCACTCAAGCGACAAAAAGGAGGCGCCGGCTTTTACAACATCACCGGCTTGGCCCACTCATAATCCCGCGACTGCGGGACCGCGGGTTCAAATCCCGCCCCCGCAACCAATTTCCGCCCGTTTCGCGCGATGCAGTGGAAAAACAGTTGCCGCGTCCCAGCCCGCAGGCAAACTACGAGCCGTCAACAGATCCAGCGTAGCTCAGTGGTAGAGCGGTCGGCTGTTAACCGATTGGTCGTAGGTTCGAGTCCTACCGCTGGAGCCACGCCTGCATTTTGTACTGTTAATTTGCCTCTGGCGGATCGTAGGTTCGAATTCTTCTGACAGATGACCCCGAAGAATCATCTTTGTACTGGTACGTATATGTGCTGCGCAACCCGGATGGAAAACTTTATATTGGGCAGACCCGCGATCTCTCGTTTCGCCTGCATCAGCATAATGACCCGAAGCATACGCTCACAAGGACGACGAAACGCTTCCGCGGCCCGTGGGCGATTGTGCATTCCGAGATGTTTCCGTCACGATCGGCTTCTCTAGCCCGAGAGAAGGCTCTGAAGTCCGGGCAGGGCCGAGCGTGGCTCAAGAATCTTCTCGGCTGTTAATCCGCCTCAGGCGGATCGTAGGTTCGAATCCTACCTCTGGAGCCAATTTCGGGGCTGTTAATCCGCCTCAGGCGGATCGTAGGTTCGAATCCTACCTCTGGAGCCACATTCATAGTGCGAATTTCCAAGCGGTGGCGCCCTACGCTCGGCATTGACTCAGTCGCTGCCAGCCTCTACATGATCGCCGCATGAAGTCAGGGCCAACC
>JBEEHU010000170.1:0-14666 GCA_041167565.1 Verrucomicrobiota bacterium
CCCGCCTCTACATTTGAAACCGGAAATCAAATCGATCCTGATCATCAAGCCGAGTTCGCTCGGCGATGTGGTGCACACGTTGCCGGCGGTGGCCGCGATCCGCGACGCCAATCCGCAGGCGGCAATCACCTGGATCATCAACCCGGAGTGGACCACGCTTCTGCGTGGCAATCCCGATGTGGACCACGTCCATATTTTTCCGCGCGGCGAATTGCGCGGCTTGAATGCGCCGCGCAGCCTGTTGCCCTGGCTAAAAAAAACGAGGGCGCTACGCCCGGACGTTGCCCTCGATTTTCAGGGACTTCTTCGCAGTGCACTCATCGGACGCATTAGCGGCGCGCGCGAAATCTGGGGATTGAGCGACGGCCGTGAAGGTTCGCGGCTGCTTTACCATCGGGTCGCGAAGGTCGATCGCCGTGCCCACGCGGTCGATCGGTATTTGAAACTGGCCGAAGCTTTCGGCGCGCCGATCCCGGCGACGTTGCGCTTTCCCTTACCGACCGGCGATGAGTTGCCGCGCTTCGATTCCTATCCGCCTTTTATTTTGCTGCATCCCTTCGCGCGCGGAGTGGGCAAGTCACTTCGCAGTTCCGTGATTCAAAGTTTTTGCCACGCTTTCGCACCAGTTCGGGTGGTGATCGTCGGGAAGACGACGCGCAAACTCGTCGCGCCAGAGAACTGCGTCGATCTCTCCAACCAAACTTCGCTGCTTCAACTTATTTGGCTGATTCGCGCCGCGCAGTTTACCATCAGTGTCGATAGCGGCCCGATGCACATCGCCGCGGCCATTTCACCGCGACTAGTTTCGATTCATACCTGGTCCGATCCGCGCCGCGTCGGCCCTTACAATCCCGAGGCCTGGATCTGGAAACAGGGCCGGTTGCTTCGCGTGAACGAATTGGCGACGGCCGGCCCTTTGAAGAAGGGGCGTGGGTTCGCCGAGACCGACGTGCCGAAGGTAGCGGAACTCGTGCTCGATTATTTCGACGACGACCGACGATTAAGCGCCGATTGAGCGAGCCAGAGATCGCGCGGATACGTGATCTTGGGATTGAACTCGTCATTCGCGACCAGGAAAACTTTCGCCCCAAGATGTTCGACTGCCGAAACTTCATCGGTAATCGAGAGCGTGTTCGCGGCCACGGCGTCGTAAGCCTGGACGAGAAGTTTTCTGGAAAAAATCTGCGGAGTTTGCATCGCGTAAAGTCCTTCGCGATCGACGCCGCCCGTCACGAAACAATCTGGGTCCGCGCGCTTGAGCGTGTCGGTAATCGGCGCGGCCAGCGCGGCAGCCCCATGCTCGCGAGCGAACTCGAACGCGCGCTCGATCTGTTCCGGCAACACCAACGGCCGCGCTGCATCGTGGACCGCGACATAGTCCGTCTCCGGGCCAAGCCGATCGAGTCCCGCACGGACGGAATCCTGCCGATGCGTTCCCCCCGAGATAATGTGGCGCGCCTTTTTCAAACCGGCGTCCGCGACGAGTTCCTGTAGCTTCGTCAACTGCTCGGCGCGACCGACCAGAATGATTTCGTCGATGCAATCCGTCTGCTCGAAGACATCCAGCGTGTGGGAAATGACCGGCTTGTCTCCGAGGAGCGCGAACAGTTTGTCGAACCCCATCCGCTGGCCGCTGCCCGCGGCGACGATGATGGCGCTCAGCATTCGTTAGGCGTTTTCTTCATCCCAACTGCCGCGACACTTCCTGGCTCAGCGTCTTGCCATCCGCCCGCCCGGCAACCTTGGCTTGGATTGTCTTCATGACCGCGCCCATTTGCGCCTTCGACGTCGCGCCGACTTCGGCAATCGTCGCACGCACGAGCGCCGCGAGTTCATCGGCCTCAAGGCCTTTGGGCAAATAAGAATTCAGAATCGCGAGCTCCTCTTTCTCTTTCGCGGCGAGCTCAGGCCGTCCGCCCTTTTCGAATTGCTCGATCGAATCCTGCCGCTGCTTCACCTGCTTGCGAATCACCTGCGACGCTTCCGCGTCATCGAGCTGCCCCTCTGCGCCGGCCTTGTCGATCGCGGAATACTTGAGCGCCGATTTCAACATCCGCAAAACCCCGAGCCTGGCTGCGTCTTTCGCGCGCATGGCGTCTTTCAAATCGGAATCGATTCGCTCCGGTAAAGTCATGCCGCCAAGCTACGGCAGCGGCGACACAGTCGGCAACTGGCTTCTCCGCGAGGATTACTCGAAAATATTGCCGCGCTTGAAACGCCAGACGCTAAACGTATTCACCACCGCCGCAATGCCCAACAAGACGGCGAGGGTCGGCAGTAATTCGCGCGTCGTGCAGTTCGCCCAGAGCACCTGCACGAATCCTTCCATCGCCCAGTAAACGATGGTGAAAGGGCTGAGATGCTGCATGAACTCCGGCATGAAACTCCTGGGAAACCAGGCGCCGCCCACCGCGCTCATCGTCAGGATGAGAAACGTGCCCAGACCCGTCGCCACGCTGGGGGTGGGCGAAATGGCGGCCAGGAACATGCCGAATGCGACACAGGCCGTCGCGGCCGCCAGACAGATGAGGAGGAGGTTGCCGAAGTTCGTCGTGATGTCGATCCCGAAAAGGAAACGGCCGGCGACGAAAAGCGTGGTCAGTTGGACCAGCCCGATCAGCACGAAGGAGAGATATTTACTCCAGAGAATGTGGGTGCGGTCCACCGGCGCCGAAAGTAGACGCTGGTAAATTCCGGCTTTCTTCTCCTCGAAAAGCGACGTGGAAGCGGCGGTGAGGGAGAAGAGCAGGAACATCATCGCCCAGCCGCCGACACTGCGCGTGGCCATCGGATTCTTCACCTGTCCCCCTCCGATCTGTTCCGACTCGATCTTGATGAGGCTATCAAAAAGAGAGCCGTTGGCCGACTGACCAAAGTTCACCACTCCGTTTTTCATGTCTTTATAAATGTCTTCCGCATTGCCGCCGAAAGCCTGGGCGACCGCTTTGGAGATCGACTGATTAAACTGATCGAAATTTTCCTGCCCGATATAATCGGCCCCCCGTTTTTGCAGACCCGTCAACAAGGCCTGGGGCGCGGAGCTATAGATGGTTTTCTGCAACAGCCCTGTGACGGTCTGAGTTTCAATCTCGTTGCGGGGGTTGTTCAGAAACTTCACTTTCAATCCGAAGAGTTGGTCGCTTTGCGTGTCGGTGGGAAAGATCAATGCGAACCGCAGCGTTCCCGCTCGCATCATCTCCCTCACCTCCGCTTCGGTGAGCGGCTGCTCGATTCCGGCTGCATCCTTCTGCGTGGTGATGACTTTAAATGCCTTTTCCTTTCGGAGCGCGTCCGTGATCGCCGCGCTCACGGGCGCGTCGGTCTGACTAACGATGGCCAGTGAAATTCCGGTCGGACCTCCGCCGCCCGGACGGCCGACGCCAAAGACGCTGCCAAAGATATAGATCAGCACGATGGGCACGAGAAAGGTCAGCGCGAGCCCGGTCTTGTGGTTCGCGAAACGACGCAGCTCGTTGCCGATAAGAATCAGGATTGAACGCATGGAATTAGCTACGCATCGCGAAGGGTTTTTCCGGTGAGGTGGAGGAACACACTTTCCAAACTCGGACGTGTGATTTGGAAATGTCGGTTGGCGAGGCCGATCTTTTCCGCCAGGCCGAAAAGATCGGAAAGGCGAGTGTCGGCGTCGGGCGTGAGGACAAAGGCATCCTCCATCGTCACCAGCTCGCCCAGACGCGCAAAGGCGGGCAGATGCGGAGCGGTTTCTTCGTTTCGTGCGATGCGGATCTGCTCTGCAAAGGGCAGTTGCTGGAGCAATTCGTCGAGCGTACCGAGCGCGAGCAGCTTGCCGTGGTCGATGATGCCGATGCGGGAGCAAAGCCGCGTGGCTTCCTCCATATAATGGGTTGAGTAGACGATCGTCATGCCATCGGCGTTGAGGCGTTGCACGAACTCGAAGATCGCGTTGCGCGATTGCGGATCGACCCCCGCGGTCGGTTCGTCGCAGAGGAGAAGCGGCGGGCGGTGAAGGATGGCCGCCACGATATTCAGCCGCCGTTTCATCCCTCCCGAGTAAGTGCTCACCTTGTCCCGGCGCCGTTCCTGGAGCTGCGCCGCGAGCAAACCTTCCTCGACGCGGTCGCGCAGAAGGGCCCCGCGCAACCCATATAATCGACCGAACAACCGCAAGTTCTCTTCCCCGCTCAGTTCATCGTAAAGCGCGAGCGACTGCGGCACGAAACCGAGCTGCGCCCGCTGCTCGACCCGGCGATGATCGAGTGGCGCGCCATTGAGGCGAATCTCGCCGCTATCGGCCGGACGAATTCCAGCTACCAGCGACATGAGTGTCGTCTTGCCCGCGCCGTTTGGGCCGAGGAGACCGAAGAATTCACCACGCTCCAACGAGAGCGAGACATCCTGGAGCGCCGCAACTGAGCCGTAGCGCTTCGTCAGATTCTCAATCGCGAGCATCAAATCTAAATGCCCGCCCGCAACTTTTCCGCGCAGGCGCGCACCGACGCCGGATCGCTAACACTCATGACTTCGGCGTCTTTCCTTGTCCGCCGCAGCAAGCCCGCGAGAACTTCACCCGGCCCGAGCTCGATAAAAAAATCGCAGCCGCGCGCGAGCAAATTCTCCATGCAATCGCTCCAGCGCACCGTGCTCGTCACCTGATCGCGCAACGCGGTCCGAATTTCCGACAAGGTTTCGGCCGGTTCGCCGGTCACATTGCTCATGATCGGGAAACGCGGCAGTTGTAGTTCCGCATCGAGTAACGGCTGGCCGAGTTCTTCGTAAGCGCTGTTCATGAGTCGCGAATGGTAGGCGCCCGCCACGTTCAAGAGGGTCGCGCGGCGGATGCCATGTTCTTTCGCGAGGCTGACCGCCATCTCGATCTTTGCGCTTTCACCGGAAATCACGATCTGTCCCGGCGCATTGATATTGGCGATGTCCACATCGGTGTCGGCCGCGAGAGTTCGCACTGCCGTTTCATCCGCGCCGATCATCGCCGCCATCGCACCCGCGGTGGCGGAGCAGGCTGCGTCCATCAAACGACCCCGCCTTTCGACCAGCTTCAGACCCGTCGCGAAATCGAAAGTGCCGCCGGCAGCATGCGCCGTCCATTCGCCTAACGACAAGCCGGCCGCCGCCTCGATCGCGAAATCGCCGGCGACGCCGCGCAACGCGGCCAGGCAGGCGAGTCCATGGACATAAAGCGCCGGCTGGCAATTCGAAGTCTTGGTTAATTCCTCCAGCGGCCCATTCCAGGCGATGCCGCTTAAAGATCGCCCGAGAATTTGATCCGCCTCCTGGAACAAATCGCCGGCCGCCGGATGATGCGCCGCGAGCTCGCGTCCCATTCCGACGCTTTGGGCGCCCTGACCCGCAAACAGTAGCGCGATCTTTTTGGCCATGTTACTTTATTAGTTTCGTCCCCTTCTCGAGCAAGCTCGCGTTAATAAGCTTGCATTTTTGTCATCAAAGCAAAATACTTTTGCGTATGCAGAAGCACGCACGCAAAGCAGCGCTTGCGATCATCGCGCTGTTAGTTGCATTGCCGCTGGCAACGGCCAATGCCCGATGGCTTGAAAAGAAGGAGCCGAACCTACCGTTCGGCGTCTACATTCAAGGTCTACAGGGGTCAGTAGTGTTGTCTCTGACGTTGGACAAGAGCGGTCACGTCACGGGCACGAGCGTTCTGCGAAGCAGCGGCCATCCCGCTTTGGATGAGCTCGCCCGCAACGCAGCCTCAAACTGGCGCCTGAGCGCAGACTCGGTCTTGCCGAGTGACATCAGCAAGGGTCGGGTCGAGTTAGTTACGTTCCTAAACCCCACGAAAGCGAAGCAGCTCCTTCCGGGCGCTATGCCTTACTGGGCGCAAATGAGATAGGTAAACCTACGGTCGTCGATTGCTTCGACACCGCGGGAGTTCCGGCGGCGGAAGCCCCATCCGCCGCCCGGGGGTGGGTTTTTCTCGCGGCGCATTTCTCCGCGCCGACTTAGTCGCTCTTCACAGCGAGTTTGGGCTTGCGCCGTGGTCGCCTCTCGCGAGCATAAACGCAAGGTTGCCTATGGCTTTTACCACGCGCGAAATCGAATCTCCCGATCCTGTTACGCGCGTCGTCGCGGCGGATGCGCGGATGCGCGAAAACCTCGGCGATATCGGGGAAAAAATGGTCCTCAACATGGGACCGTCGCATCCCGCCACCCACGGTGTTTTGCGCCTCGTCCTGGAACTCGATGGCGAGACGATCACGAAGGCGACGCCCGACATCGGCTTTCTGCATCGCGGCGACGAAAAAATCGCGGAGAACATGCAATATAACCAGTTCGTGCCGTACACGGACCGGCTCGATTATCTCGCGCCGCTCTCGAACAATGTCGCTTACGCCCTCGCCGTCGAAAAACTGATGGGCTGGGAATTGCCCCCGCGCGGAAAAGCGATCCGGGTGATCTGCTGCGAGACGGCGCGGATCTCGGCGCATCTAATGGGCCTCGGCGCCATGGCGCTCGATCTCGGAGCGATGACTGTGTTTCTCTACACCTTCGCCGAGCGCGAAAAACTTTATAACCTTTTCGAGCTTCTGACCGGCGCACGCTTCACCACTTCCTACACGCGGGTCGGCGGCCAGATCCGCGATCTGCCGGAGAAATTCATCCCACAACTCGAAAAGTTTCTCGACGATTTCATCCCGCAGCTGGACGAAGTCGACAAGCTCCTGACCCGTAACCGGATTTTCGTCGATCGCACGCGCGACATCGGCGTGATCGCGCGAGAGCGAGCGATTGCTTATGCTCTTTCCGGGCCCAATCTGCGCGGCAGCGGCGTCGAGCATGATCTGCGTCGCAAGCATCCGTATCTCGACTACGACAAGTACGACTTCGAAGTCGTCGTCGGCGCGGCGGGCGATTGTTACGACCGTTATCTCGTCCGGATCGAAGAGATGCGGCAAAGCGTGCGGATTCTGCGGCAGGTCATCGATAAGCTGCCGAGCGGCGCGATCAACGTGGTCGATTGGAAGAACATGCCGCCGCCGAAGTCGCGGGTGATGACGAAAATGGAAGAGCTCATCCACCATTTCATCGTCGTGACCGAAGGGCTCGATGCGCCGGCGGGGGAAATTTATTTCGCGGCCGAGAATCCAAAGGGCGAACTCGGATTTTACATTAATAGCAAGGGCGGCGGAGTCCCGCACCGACTCAAGATCCGCGCGCCATCGTTTGTGAACCTCAGCATCCTGCCTGAGCTTTTGCCCGGCTGCTCGTTGAGCGATGTGGTCGCAGTGCTCGGCAGTCTGGACTTCGTTATGGGCGAATGCGACAGATGAGAACGACGCTTATGAGACAAAAAACAGGACGCTCTTTTCTCGCGTTTGTTTCTTTGGTGATCCTGGTTTGCTTCGCCTTTGCCGAAACCGCCTGCCGTCCAGCCAACCGGCTGACCAAAGCCAACGTCGCGGAAGTGAGCGAAGGAATGTCCAAGAAACAGGTGGAATCGATCCTGGGGACACCGACCACAGTCGACACGAAGGATTTCGTCCTCCTGAAAAAGACGACCTACGTCTACGCCCAGGGGAAAGAGTCCGTCACCATCATTTTCAAAGACGACAAGGTGCAGTCGAAGGTCAGCACGTTGTCCGATTAAGCGCGTCGTCTTTGTGGATCCGACGAACACGCGCATCTCCGCCGAGCTGGAGCGAAAAATTGACGAAGCGATCCGGCGCTACCCCGCCGATCGAAAACGGAGCGCGTCGATGCCGTTGCTCCATCTCTGGCAGGAAGAATTCGGATTCATCAGCGACGAAGGCGTGCGCTGGATCGCGGCAAAACTCGAACTGCAACCGATCAACATTCTCGAGCTGGTGACGTTCTACCCGATGTTCCGGCAGTCCGCCGCGGGGAAGACGCACATCCGGGTCTGCCGCACTTTGAGCTGCGCCATGGCCGGCAGTTATCAGGTAATGGAAAAGGCATGTGCCGCCGCGGGGATCACGCGACATCGCGATGACAACGGGACGCACACTCCGATCTCGCTGAGCAAGGACGGAAAATACAGCATCGAATTCGTCGAGTGCCTCGCGAGCTGCGGCACCGCGCCGGTTTGCATGGTGCAGGATGAATTGGTCGAGAACGTGCGCCCAGAGACGGCCTCGACTCTTCTCACTGATAACCATTCACGAATAACCAATAACCAGTCCCCTCCCCATCCGCTCGAGCATCGGCTTATTTTCAAAAACATTGGGCGCAACGATTGGAGGACCGACATCGACTGCTACCTGCGCAACGGCGGTTACGAGCAGCTCAAAAAAGCCATCAAGATGACGCGGACGGAAATCGTCAACGAGGTGAAAACGTCAGGCCTGCGCGGTCGCGGCGGCGCCGGTTTTCCGTGCGGCGTGAAATGGAGTTTCATCAAGGCCGACGAGAAAAAGCCGGTCTATCTCATTTGCAACGCCGATGAATCCGAGCCGGGCACGTTCAAGGATCGTTACATTATTCACGAAGATCCGCATCAGTTGCTCGAGGGCATTCTGATCTCGTGTTTCGCACTGAACGCGAAGACCGCCTACATCTACATCCGCGGTGAATTTCCCGAGGGCGCCAAGATCCTCGAGCGCGCCATCGAGGAGGCACGCGAGAATAATTTTCTTGGGCGAGACATGCTCGGCACCGGTTTCGACGTCGAGATCTACATTCACCGCGGCGCCGGCGCCTATATTTGCGGTGAAGAAACCGGCCTGATCGAATCGCTCGAAGGCAAGCGCGCTTATCCGCGAATCAAGCCGCCTTATTTCCCGGCCGTGCTCGGCCTCTACATGTGTCCGACCATCGTTAACAACGTGGAAACGCTTTGCCATGTGAAGCACATCATCGAGATGGGCGGCGGCAATTACGCCCGGCTAGGTAGCGCGAATAATACCGGGACCCGCATCGTTTGCGTGAGCGGCGATGTGCAGCGGCCCGGTTATTTCGAAATCGAGGTCGGCGCCGTTACGATGGGCCAGCTCATTTACGATATGGCCGGCGGCGCGCGTTACGGCCGCACCGTCAAAGCCGTCATCCCGGGTGGAAGCTCGGCGAAAGTCTTGCGCGCTGACGAGCGCTTCAAACTAAAGCTGAAGCAACCGGACGGCTCGATCGCAGAGCAGGAAGCATCGCTCTTCGACATCCCGATGGATTTCGATTCGCTCGCCGCCGCCGGATCGATGGCCGGCTCTGGCGGCGTGATCGTCCTCGACGATTCGCGCGACATGGTTTGGACGCTCAACAACATCAACGAATTTTACGCGCACGAGAGCTGCGGCCAGTGCACCCCCTGCCGGGAAGGCTCCCTTTGGATGCAGAAAATCACCGATCGGATGTTGCTCGGTGGCGGCGTCGTGCAGGATCCCGATACCTTGAAGACCGTAGCCGATAACATCGCCGGCCGGACGATTTGCGCTTTTGGCGAAGCCTGCGCGTGGCCGACCCAAAGCTTCGTGGAGAAATTCCGAGAAGAATTCAGCGCACGGAGCCAGAAACCAGTTCCACCTCCGATGCCGCCCGAATACACCCCGGGCGAATTGATCGACCATCAGAAAATCGCGACGACCCCGCTCAAGCGCAATCCGGGCCACGAAGAAACCGCCACCGCCGGAACAATCTGAAAATGAATCAGGAAAGCAGGAAAATAGGAAGGGAGTTACGGAATTCCCAAACGACCCAGCGCATAATCGCCGCGGCCATTCGGGTTCACCGCGAAATCGGCCCGGGATTTCTCGAGTCCGTATATGAGCAGGCGTTGGCCGTCGAATTCGCGCTTAGTGGAATTCAATTCGTTCGACAAAAACTAATCCCTCTTTTCTACAAGGATCACCAGATCGGCGAACATCGCCTGGATTTCCTGGTCGAGGATCAAATTGTCGTCGAGTTGAAAGCAATCAGCGCCTTGGAAGACATCCATTTCGCAATTGGCCGTAGCTATCTAAAGGCAACTCAGCTTCAGGATGGCTTGCTCCTGAATTTCGCTGCCACGCCGCTCACCATAAAACGCTTCTGTCGCGAACTCCCCCATCCCGTCGCCGACTTCCGATCCTAGTCCTTCCTATTTTCCTGCTTTCCTGATTCACCTCTCTTAATGAGCGACCAGATTTCAGCTCCACCGCAAATGGTCAACGTCCAGATCAACGGCGTCTGGCTGCAATTTCCGAAAGGCACGCGCGTGATCGAGGCGTGCGAAAAGGCCGGTAGCTATGTGCCGCGCTATTGCTACCACAAAAAGCTCAGCTCGCCGGGCAACTGCCGCATGTGCCTGATCGAAATGGGCCTGCCCAAAATGGGTCACGACCGAAAACCCGAACTCGGCGCCGATGGCAAACCGCTTATCAACTGGATGCCGCGGCCCCAGATTTCCTGCGCGCAGGATGTCAGCGAAGGCATGGGCGTTCGCACTGATTCGCCGCTGGCCGTCGAGTGCCGCAAGGGCGTGATGGAATTTCTCCTCATCAATCATCCGCTTGATTGTCCGATCTGCGACCAGGCGGGCGAATGCCGGTTGCAGGAATTCAGCGTTGAATACGGCGCGGCCGAATCGCGCTTCCTCGAGAACAAGGTGAAAAAGCCGAAGAACATCGAGCTCGGTCCACGCGTCACGCTCGACGACGAGCGCTGCATTCTTTGCTCGCGCTGCATTCGTTTCTGCCAGGAGATCGTGCAGGACGATGTCCTGGGATTTATCGATCGCGGCAGTCACAGTGTCTTGACGGCGCATCCAGGGAAGCGCCTCGAAAATAATTATTCGCTTAATACCGTCGATATCTGCCCGGTCGGCGCCCTGACTTCGTCCGACTTTCGGTTCCAAATGCGCGTCTGGTTTTTGAAGGAAACGAAAAGTTTTTGCACGAGCTGCGCAACCGGTTGCAACACCATTATCGGAACGCGCGAAGATGTGATCTATCGCCAGACCCCGCGCGAGAATGACGCCGTTAATTCCTGCTGGATGTGCGACTACGGCCGGTTGAACTTCGCGTATCTCCAGTCGGAAAAGCGGCTCCTGCAGCCGGAAATCCTTTCAGGCGACAAACTCATCCCTGCTGATTGGAACGTGGCCATCAACCACGCGGTCGCGCAGTTGAAACATTTTTCGGGCTGGGAAATTGCGATCGTCGCATCCGGCCGGATGACGAATGAGGAACTCTGGCTTACCTCGCAGCTGGCGAAGACTCTCGGAGTCGAGTTGATCGACATCGTCCCGCGGGAAGGCCTCGGCGACGAAATCCTCTTGAGTGCGGACCGCAATCCAAACACGAACGGCGCACGGCTCCTCGGCGTCACTTCGCAACCGGGCGCAAGACTTCCGGAGATTGTGCAAGGAATCGTATCCGGCCGGATCAAAGCGCTCATCGCGCTCGGCGAAAACCCGACGGAGATCGGGTTGACCGTGGCGCAGATCACCGCGCTGCCCGCTTTCATCGTGATGAATATTTTGGCGAACGACTCCACGCCAGCCGCGACCGCGCTTCTGCCCTCTTTCGGTTTCGCCGAAAAACGCGGCTCGATGATCAACGGCCGAGGCCGGCTGCAACGGCTCAATCGCGCCGTGCGCGGTCCCGGCCAAGCCCGAGATGACTGGGAAATTTTGCGCGATTTGATCCAGACGTATTCGGGGAGGAACGGCATCTACTCGATCGAGGATGTCTTCAGACAAATGAGCGAATCCGTTCCGGCGCTCGCTGGATTGAGCCTGAGCAAGATCGGCGATCTCGGCGTGCAGGTAATGGAAGTTGCCAGGAGCCCCGGTCCGCCGGAGGCGCCGGCGAAGGGAGAAATGAAGAAACCGGAGGCGGACCGGGAAACTCGGCGCGCGCAATGACCGCGTTATCGTGATGGACTACTCCTTCATCGCCATTTCCTTGCTGAAGATCGTCGCGCTGCTCGCCGTCGTGCTCGGCATCATGAACTACGCCGTTTACGCGGAGCGCCGCATCAGCGCGCTGATTCAGGACCGGCTCGGACCCAATCGCGTCGGCCCCGCCGGGTTGTTTCAACCGATCGCTGACGCAGCGAAGTTTCTCCTGAAGGAAGATTTTACGCCGGGCCACGTCAACACTTTCTATTACTGGCTCGCGCCCTGCCTCGCGATGATTCCGGCGATCACGACGCTCGCCGTCGTTCCCTTCGGCAGTTCGCTTTTCGGCGTGCCGATGGTGATCGCCGATATCAACGTCGGAGTCCTTTTCGTTTTCGCGATCGCCTCGTTAGGCGTTTACGGGATCGTCATCGCCGGCTGGTCGTCGAATTCGAAATATCCATTCCTTGGCGGAGTCCGTTCCAGTTCGCAGATGATTTCCTACGAACTCTCTCTCGGGCTCGCGGTCATTCCGGTTTTCCTTCTCGTCGGCCAACTCCGCTTGACCGAGGTCGTCCGTTATCAAATCGAGCACGGGTGGATGATCGCTCCGTTCGTGGGCGATTGGACGAACCTCCACAAATGGCTGCTCGCGATTCCGATGTTCATCTCGTTCGTGGTTTTCACGATCGCGATCTTTGCGGAAACGAATCGTTTGCCGTTCGACCTGCCGGAAGCCGAAACCGAATTAGTCGGCGGTTATCACACCGAATACGGCTCGATGAAGTTCGGGCTCTTTTTCCTCGGCGAGTACGTCGCCATGATCACCGGCAGCGCGATCATCGTGACGCTTTTTCTGGGCGGCTGGCATTTTCCCGGCATCCCCGACGGTTCGCACGGATGGGGCTGGGGGGTGGTGAACATCTTTGTCTTCTTCTCGAAGGTTGCCGTTCTCCTCTTCGTTTTCATCTGGGTGCGCTGGACGCTGCCTCGGTTTCGCTACGACCAGCTAATGCGACTGGGTTGGGTGTTCTTCTTCGAAATCGCTCTCGTAAACATTTTCATCGCCGCCATCATTCTGGCCTACTTCCCCGCTTGATATGGCGATCACCGTTTCACGACCGAAGCTCAACTGGCGCGAGCGCGCTTACCTGCCGGCGATTCTCAGCGGGATGGCCATCACCATAAAGCATTTCAAAAACATGCTCTTCGGCCGGACGAAAGTGACGATGCAATATCCCGAGGAAAAATGGGACAGCCAGATGCCGGAACATTATCGGGGCGCGCCGGCTCTCGTCCGCGACGAAACCGGCCGGGTCCGCTGCGTTGCCTGTCAGCTCTGCGAGTTCATCTGTCCGCCCCGCGCGATCAAAATCATCCCCGGCGAATTCGCGGCGGCCGATCCGTTCGCCAAGGTGGAGAAATTTCCGCACGAGTTCGACATCGACATGATCCGCTGCATTTACTGCGGCCTGTGCGAAGAGGTCTGCCCGGAGCAGGCGATCTACCTCCGAAAAGATTACGCCATCACCGGCTACACCCGAGCTGACATGGTCCACAACAAGGAGAAGCTCCTCGAGATCGGCGGCGTCATGCACGGCGTCGTGTTGAAGTGGAACGAGAAGAAATGAGCCCGATCCTCTTTTGGCTCTTTGCCTTAGTCATGCTGGTGTTCGGCGCGGCGGTCGTCATCAACCGCAACCCGATCGCGAGCGCGCTTAGCCTCGTCATTTGCTTCATGGGGTTATCGGCCCTGTTCATGTCGCTCGATGCGTTTTTCATCGGGATCATCCAGGTGCTCGTCTATGCCGGCGCGGTCATGGTGCTTTTCCTTTTCATCATCATGCTCCTCGACCTGCGAGCGGAGGTGCGGCGGAAGACTAATCTCGTTGCCGTGGTCGGCGGCGCGGCCGTCGCGCTCGCTTTGTTCGTCCAGATTTATTCTGTGGTCGGGCAATTGAGCGCGGCACAAAAGACGTTTCCGCCTCTCGCCTCGGCGAAGACGGACGACGTTCACAACGTAGGTCTGCTTCTCTTCACCAATTACAATCTGCCGTTCCAGATCATCGGCGTGCTGGTTCTGGTCGCGACGATTGGGGTGATCGTCCTCAGCAAACGGGAGCTGCGTTGAGGCATGGTTACGCTCGGTCACTATCTCATCGTCAGTGGAATGCTTTTTACCATCGGGTTCGCCGGCGTGCTTTTGCGCCGCAACATCATTATCATCTTCATGTCGCTCGAGCTGATGCTGAACGCAGCAAATCTTTCGCTCGTCGCCTTCTCGCGTTTTCGGCTCACGGCTGCCGGCATGCCCGATTACAACGCGCAGGTCTTCGTCTTTTTTATCATCACCGTCGCCGCCGCCGAAGTGGCGGTCGGTCTCGCCATCATCGTCGCGCTCTATCGCGCCCGGCAGACGACGCATGTCGAAGATGTTTGCAGTCTGAAATTCTAAAGGCCCGATGAGCAGCGCACTTCCCTGGTATATTTTGCTCCTGCCTTTTCTTGCGGCAGTCGCGATCGTCTTGCTGACGAAATCCTACCGCGGGCTGAGCAGCTTCATCTCCGTCGCGGCCGTCCTGGTCAGCTTCGCTTTCAGCTGCGTCGTTTTCGCGACACCAAACATCCGAGCGGTTGAGCTGACCCCCTGGATCGATTTCCGGCCGGTTCTTTACGTGCCGCTCGGATTCGTCCTCGATGATCTCAGCAAAACCATGCTCGTTCTCGTGACCGGCATTGGCGCGCTCATCCACATCTATTCTCTCGGCTATATGCGCGATGACGCTGGCAAATCGCGCTACTTCGCGGCGCTCTCCTTTTTCATGTTCTCGATGCTCGGCATCGTCCTTTCGAACAACTTCGTGATGATGTTCATCTT
>JBEEHU010000171.1:0-11255 GCA_041167565.1 Verrucomicrobiota bacterium
CGCAGCGCGATCTCTTTTTGCCGGACCGCCGCGCGCGCCAGGAGAAGATTCGCCACGTTCGCGCACGCAATCAAAAGCACGAACCCGACCGCGCCGAGCAGCACCAGCAGCGCCGGCTTGATGTCGCCGACCACTTCTTCGTGCAGCGGATTCACCACGCAACTGATCCGCTTGTTTTCCTCCGGATATTGCTGGGCCAGCCGCGCCGCGATCGTCTCCATCTCCACCCGCGCCTGCTTGAGCGTGACGCCCGGCTTTATTCGCGCGATCACTTCGAGATAATGGTTGCCGCGCGAATGCGCTTCCTCGCTCGAAAACGCGATCGGCACCCAGAGCTGGTCCTTCCAGTTGTCGAATCCCGGCAGCTCAATCCCCGGCGGCATGACGCCGACGACCGAATAGCTTTCGCCATTCAGGTTCAGCGGCTGCCCGATGATTCGCGGATCGGAACCGAACCGCCGCTGCCACAAACCGTAGCTGAGAATCACCACTTTGGTTCCGGGTTTATCTTCCTCCGGCAAAAATCCGCGGCCGAGCCGCGGCTGCACGCCTAACAAGTCGAAGAGATTCGCCGAGACCCGCCGGCCATCCAGGCGCTCGGGCTCGCCGACGCCGGTGAGATTAAAATCCTTGGGCCCCATCGCGGCCATGCTGGTGAAGAGCGTGCTCTGTTCGCGCCAATCGAGGAAGTTCGCAGGCGATGGTGTGTTCTTCGGGAACCCGAGGTGAGTGGCGTTCTCCCAGATAATGACGAGCTCGCCGGGATTTTTGAACGGCAACGGCTGCAACAGCACTTTGTTGACGACGCTGAAGATCGCGGTGTTGGCGCCGATCCCGAGGGCAAGGGCGAGGACCGCGATCGCAGTGAACGAGGGCGCCCGCGCGAGCATGCGCGCGGCGTAACGTAAGTCCTGCCAGAGATCTCCTAACATATTTGTCTTCCCTTCCGTTCCCATCACCACCGGGTTTTGTTGCACCCGCCGCTCCACGCGCTTCAACGCGGGAGCCAGCAAATCGTTCCCAGCCAAATCCTGCAGCATCGTCTCCTGCGCTTCCCCTTCGCTCGCTCCGCGACTCAGCGACTGCTCATACTCGTCTTCAAGATGCTGCGATAACTCCTCGACGATTTCGGCTTCGCGCGTGGGCGAGAGACTCAGTCCAGCGAGCCGCTTCCTGATTTCCTCTTTGAAATCAGGCATGTTGAATTCCGGTAATGCGGCTGATCGCTTCTACGAATTCGCGCCAGCCATCGCGTTGCGCCGCCAGGATTTTCTTCCCCGCTGGAGTCAGACGATAATAACGCCGGTGCCGTTGCCCGGCCTTCTCGACCCAGCGGCCGCGGATCCAACCGCGCTTCTCCAGCCGATAGAGGAGCGGGTAAAGCGAGGCGACGTTGAAGCGCAGAGCGCCGCGGGAACGCAGCTCGATCAGTTGCCCGATATCGTAGCCATGCCGGGGCCGATCTTCCACGAGGGAAAGAATCAGCAACTCCGCGCTCCCCTTTTTCAGTTCGCGATCAAGGATTGCTGAAGCCATATGTGCCACAGACATATATGATTTAAACGAATCTCAAAATGAAATCTATCTAAATTTATTTTCTCTCTTTCTCAATGTGGGAGGGGCCGCTGTACCCAACTGCGGAGCGCTTGCCTTCGCGGCCACGAATCGTGCACTCTCGCGGCCAACAACCACCTCATATCATGAACGCGAAACGCCTGCTTCCCTTGATCCTTTCCGGTCTCCTTCCCATTTCCGCTTACGCGCAAAGCTCACCGGTGCCGTCCGCGCCGCCGAAACCGGTTCCTTCCGTTGTCGCAGCCGAGGACGCGCCCGAGTTGACCAAACTCCTGAATGATTTCCTGGCCGGCGCCTCGCGCAACGACGCCGCGATGCACGATCGCTTCTGGGCGGATGACCTCATCTACACCAGCGCGCTTGGCCGGCGTAAAGGCAAGGCCGACATCATGCGCGAGCTGCGCGCGGAAGCGTCAACGCCGGCCCCGAAAGACGAGACCGCGACCTATACGGCCGAGGACATTCGCATTCAGCAATACGGCACCACCGCCCTCGTCGCCTTTCGGCTGGTTGCCACTGCAAAGAAAGCGGACAAGACCGAGATCGCGAATTACCTGAACACCGGCACATTCCTCAAACGCGACGGCAAATGGCAGGTAATCGGCTGGCAGGCGACAAAGATGCCGGCGGAAACCGAGACGAAGAAATAACTTACCGCCACCGCAGCGATAAAAGGATTCTTCGCCAGGCGTCCTTGTTTGAGACCAGTCATCTTGAAGGCGAATGCTTCCGTGGCTGAGGCTTCAGTCGACGTCCAATAAATGCTGAACTGCTTAGAGCCGATCACCAAGCGCCGACCACTGAGTTACAATTAGTTGAATCATTCCTAGCATCGCGTTGCCCGATCTTGTGACACCGCTTGGAATGATGCAAACCCGCGACGATCGACGATGCGTCGCTCAATTATTCTTCGTCCGTTGCGATCATGCTCTTCGTTTTGTCTCCAGAATCAGGCGTTGATCGATCATGACGCCATCCGGCCCGTAGCCACGTCACGCAAACCAAAACGGCGCAGCAAATATTCCAGACGGTATCCATCCCGGTTCTGGTTGAACAGCGGTTGGGGCGATTGGTTGCAGAACAAATCTGGCAGTCGCTCCATGAGCCGGTGCAAAAGAAATTTCGCAACCATTTCGGGTGGCGCGCGGTTCCATTGCGGAATGGCTGGGGTTCCGAAAGGACGGTCACTTGGGAAAGGAAACTTTGTATGTATGAACGCGTTTATTGTCCGCAGTGCAGTGGCGATTCGGAATCGGTGGCATCGGAACTTTCAATCCGAATCCCACCGCCACCCCGAGGAAGCCGCCTCGCGAAATGGCAACTTGTCCTGCTCGTTCTCGGTTGCGCGCTGCTGGGAAGCGGCTGCGCCAATGATTCGACCGACGACAACACCCAGCACCGTCATCACCGTCATGGCAAGGGAGGCGGACGCGAGCAAACCGAGACCGTCGATCGTTCGAGTGATCCGAGTCCGACGCCGGCGCTGGGTTGGTAGGGTCGGAAAGTACGCAACTTAACAGTTGCTAGTCACCGGCTGATCGACTCTCCATCGAGTAGTGTTTCAGCTTTTCAGTTTTCAGCCTGTCAGTATTCTACTGTCATGAATCCCATCCCCGAAGGAATGCGCACCGTTACGCCGCATCTAATTTGTGCCGGCGCGGCCGACGCGATCGAATTTTACAAGAAGGCGTTCGGCGCCATCGAGCTCAGCCGGATGCCGGGCTCGGACGGGAAGGTCATGCACGCCAGCATCCGCATCGGCGATTCCACCATCATGCTCAACGACGAATTCCCCGAGTGGGGCTCGTTTGGGGCCAAACACTTCGAAGGTTCGCCGGTCATCATTCACCTCTACGTCGAGAACGCCGATGCCACCTTCGACCAGGCCGTGCGCGCCGGCGCGAAAGTTACCATGCCGCTCGACGACATGTTTTGGGGGGATCGCTACGGCAAACTCGAAGATCCCTTCGGCCATCAATGGTCGATCGGCACGCACGTCCGCGATGTCAGTCCCGAGGAAATGCAAAAAGCGATGGAGCAAATGGGCTCCTGATCGGATGAGAAACATTACCAATAAAATCTGGCGCGACTGGCTGCGTCCTTTCGCTTTGGTCTTCCTTATTATTGCCCCGTTGAAGTCAGCCGTAGCCGACTGGAACTGGGTGCCGACAGGCTCGATGAAGCCGTCGATCCTCGAAGGCGAATTGGTTTTCGTAAACAAACTGGCTTACGACCTGAAGGTCCCGTTCACCACCCTGCATCTTTCCACCTGGAGCAATCCGGTGCGCGGTGATGTGGTCGTATTCTATTCGCCGCAAGATGGCACTCGGCTGGTAAAGCGCGTGATCGGTTTGCCTGGCGACACCGTCGCGCTGCGAAACCATGTGCTCTACCTGAATGGCATTCCGCAGCAGTATTCGGCCGCAGACGCAGCGCCTTTCCGGCGCGACGTCTTTGAAGATGTAAACCCGGTCGTCGCCATCGAGCACCTGGAGGCATGTGATCATTACGTCCTGTCTCTTCCGAGCCGTCAGGCGTTAAGGAATTTCGGCCCGTTCGTCGTGCCGGCGGATCAATACTTCATGATGGGCGATTCGCGCGATAACAGCGCTGATTCCCGCTTTATCGGCCCAGTCCCGCGCCGCGAGATCGTCGGCCGCGTCCCACGCGTGATCCTCTCTTTCGATCCGTTGCGACGGTATCTGCCGAGAGTGCAACGTTTTCTCCAGCCGATGAACGTTGACGGGGCCTAGGCCCTTTGGCCGCCGCGTGCAGTGTTAACGCGCGCAAGAGCGTTACTTCAGGCTTCCCTTAAGAACATACCATTTCAGGAACTCAGGCACGAGCCGCCCGGCCTTGACCAGGGGATCCGTGGCGACCCACTCCCTCGCCTGATCGACTGAATCCGTCTTGAGGATAAACATGCCGCGAACATTGCGGCCGAAGAAATCTTCGAACGGACCGGCCTTCAGCAATTTCCCTTCGTCGGCCAGCCTCCGGATATTAGCCATATGTCCCTCGCCGAGTAGATCCAACTCAGCTTTCGGGCGGTCCGGCGCATTCGGAGGACGAACGAGCAGGACAACAATAAACGAATCGAATTCCATTGGCGTCCCACTCGCGTGAGGCGCGGTCGACGCCGCCGGTTTCGCTTCCTCTGCCTGAACCAACGTCGCAAATCCGAGGAGCACGAGCGCACAGAGCAATCGAATGAACATGATCGACGATCGGAGGAAAGCGCGACGGGACTCAAGAGAATTCCGGGGAGCGCGACCTCTGACCTCTGACCTCCGCCTGCCACGCCCGTAGCCTCAGCGAAGGCGGGACCTCCGTCATTCCTCCGGAATGCCGTGCTGTTCTTCGAAGCACGACTCGAAGCTCTTCAGGTCTACCGGCACCCGGGGCTGCGCGCCTTTCGGGCCCGCGCGAAGATATTGGACAGGCCACGCGATGGGTTGCTCCAGTTCTCGAGCCGCGTGCAATGGCCAATATGGATTGCGCAAAAACTCGCGCGCCATGATCACGGCATCTGCCTGTCCCGTCCGAATAATGTGCTCCGCCTGCACTGGCGAAGTGATCAGTCCCACGGCGCCAGTCATGATTCCGGCCTCACGGCGGACGCGTTCGGCGAAAGCCGTTTGATAACCTGCGCCCACGGGGATCTGCGCATGGGGCACGTTACCGCCGGAAGAACAATCGATGAGATCGACTCCCATCTCCTTCAACTCAACGGCGAGTTTGACCGCCTCATCGATGTTCCATCCGCCCTCGACCCAATCCGTCGCGGAGATGCGCACGAACAATGGCAATCCCTTTGGCCACGCCGATCGCACTGCGGCCACAACCTCACGGCAGAGCCGCGTTCGATTCTCGAACGAACCGCCGTAAGCGTCCTCACGTTTGTTGCTAAGAGGCGACAGAAATTCATGAATCAAATAGCCGTGCGCCGCATGAACCTCGATGACGCGGAACCCAGCCTGGCAGGCGCGCCGCGCGGCTGCGGCAAACCCAGCGACCACCTCTTGAATGCCATCAGTCGTTAGGGCCTGCGGCATCGGATAGTTGTCCGTGAAGGCGAGTGCGCTCGGGGCCACGACCTTCTTCCAGCCTCCTTCACTCTCAGGGACTGCGCCCGATGCTTCCCATGGCCGGCGCGTACTCGCTTTGCGGCCAGCATGAGCCAGTTGCATCCCGGCGATGCTCCCTTGTTCATGAATGAAATTTACAATGCGACTCAGCATCTCGATATGCCCGTCGTCCCAGATGCCAAGGTCTTGCGGGCTGATGCGCCCCTCCGAAAGAACCGCCGTTGCCTCAGTCAGAATCAGTCCGGTGCCACCGACCGCACGGCTGCCGAGATGAACGAAATGCCAGTCATTAGCGTATCCGTTTTCGCTCGAGTACTGACACATCGGCGAGACGAATACCCGATTGGCAAACGTCAGCTCTCGAATCGTGAGCGGATCAAACAGGCCAGGCATGATGGGAAAAAGTAGAAAGTAGGAAAGCGAGTCGGACGTAGGATTCAATTCGTCGCCTGCCAGCCTCCCCGCCGCTTCATTCCTACTTTCTACTTTCTACTTTCGAAAGCCGCCAAATCCTTCAAAACCTCTTCGCTGTGCGCGGCTGGGTTAACCTTCAGGTAAACCCTTGCGATCTTACCTGCGGGATCGATCAGGAACGTATTCCGCGCCGCCATCTTCACCCCGTCCATGGCCGATCCGTACTGAGTGATCGCCTTCAGTTCCGGGTCGGCCAGCAATTTAAAGTTCAATCCTTCCTTCGTGCAAAAATCGTTGTGCGACTCCACGGTGTCGGCGCTCACCCCGAGAATGATGGCGTTTTGGCTCTGATACTTTGTCAGGTCGCGCTCGAAATTGTGCGCCTCGAGCGTGCAACCGCTCGTAAAATCCTTTGGGTAAAAATAGAGCACCACCCATTTCCCTTTGTAATCCTTCAAACTAACCAGCCCGCCTTCCATGCTCGGCAAGCTGAAGTCCGGCGCTGGCTGTCCCACCGCCGGCGTGTGCCCATCGGCTCCCAGCATGCAGGTTAATGCAACCACACTTAGTAACACTCCGAGGAATTTCTTGTTCATAGCTGACGACAGTCTAGCCCGCGGATGCGACCCCGCCACAACGCTCTTCAAGCCCGCTCGAAGCGCTCGATCTCGGCCAGCATCTCCTGCGCGCGCGTAACACTCTTCCCGGCGGAGCTGTCCTGTAGGTACTTCGCGAGACGCTCCTGCCCGGGACGACGCGACCACCAAAGCAATCCGTAGGAGAGTGCGAGGCAGAGAAAGCTGCTCGCGATATACCAATAGACCACCTGCGGTTTGCGCACCCACACGTCGGCGCCCATCAGATAAAAGAGGATCAGAAGCGATGGCGCCCACATCAGACAACCCGCCACCGCGAACCAGACCCCCGCTCGCAGACGCCAGGCCCGCAGGGCGGCGAGTTGTTTCTGGATCGCGAGCACCGGCGCGTCGTAGTCAATGGCGTGGATGAGGACGAGGTCGCGAATCGCGAACACCAACGTCATCACTGCGAATGCCTGGAGCAGCAGCCCGCAAATCATCAGGTGCGGCGCGCCGACGTGCTTGAACCAGAAGCCACCGGCGAAGAGCGCGACGATCACGCCGATGACGATCTGAATAGTCTGGCCGGCCACAAGCGGCCGGAAACCTCCGCGCAGCTTCGCGACCTTTGTGTCCTTGAACTGATGCAGCGCGAGCCTATGCTGGCGTTCGAGTTTTCGGTCCAGGGCCTGCCAGGCCGTTTTGAGATCGTCGAGACTAGAAGTCGTCATATTTATTCTGCTGCGGTTTGCGTCATCTGTTGCCGGACGCGTTCTTTGAGGCGGCTGATTTTTGTCGCCACGTTTGTTTCAGTAATTCCGAGAATGGAAGCGATCTCGCGATAGCTGCGATCGTCGAGATAAAGCAAGAGGAGCGCGCGATTGAGCGGTTCGAGGCCCTCGATCACCTGCTGCAATTCCGCCACGCGCTCATCGGTTTCCGGCGTCGCGGTTTCATCGGGAACGTCGAGCTCCGTCGCCTCCAGCGACACCGTCTGCCGATGCGGACGCGTCGCGCTGCGCAGGAAGGAGATCGCCACGTTGAGCGCGATCCGGTACATCCAGGTCGAGAACGGCCGCTCGGGCGAGTAGCGCGGATACGCCTTCCAAAGTTGCAGGCTGATCTCCTGCATCAGGTCGAGCCGATCGGCCCGGCTGCCGGTGTAAGCGGCCGCCACCTTCCGGATAATTCCGGTGTGTTGCTCGAGAAGACGGGTAAACGCCTCCCGATGATCGGACGCGACACTCATGGCGACAGAAGCGGCGGCAAGTTGTAACGGAGGATTGAGCATTGTTACCAGAGTGATTCGCGCTCCCTCCCGAAAAATCACAACCAGTTCTTGAAAACCTTCCGGTTTTCTACTTCGAAAGTTCCCGGATTGGTTGATACTCTTCACTCATGTGCTCAAACCGCGTTCTAATGCTGATTAGCATTCTCGCCATTGCTTCTTTCGTTCCCGCACAAGGCTCAAGCGAAAAAGAGAAACAGCTCGTTTACAACGATATCACCGATGGTTTAGCCGCGATCGATCGCGACGCAGAGAAGGCTTACGCTGGAAAATTCCGGTTCATCGAGATCAAGCGAAAGGACGGATTTTCTCCAGGTGGTCTAAAAGGGCTCTACACGTCCACAATCCGATTCCGAGACCCGCGGTCCATGCGTGATTCGGCGATTCCTGGGAAAGTCGTTTACGCCTTCATCGTCACACCCGACGGCCGCGTCATCGACCTGCGGATACTTCACTCCACCGATGGGCGAGTCTCGAAGTACCTCATCCAACGAATCGGCAACGAACGTTACTTTCCCGCGCGGTTCCGTGGGGTCCCGGTCTACTCGCTGCACGGCGACGAGTGGGTATTTGGAGGGCAAGACGCAACAGGTCCCAAGCAAGACAAAGATGGCTTAGGAATTTATCGCAGCCGGGATCGATAAGTAGACATTAGCCCCCTCCCCGATTTACTGGTAACTTTGGCTCTCGGGAGACACTATCTCATAGCAATCCCATTGCCTTCTCGAGCCAAGCATCAATTACATCCCTAGCAACAGCGAGGCGGTGAAGATCGAAGCGTCTCTCGTCGAGTTCGACCCGTTCAAACTTGACATGTTGGAACGCCGGGTTCGTCCTTATCAAGCGGGCGAGATCGAAGCTCATAACGTGATCAATCCGGCAACCGGTTGTTACGCCGACGAGCGCCTCGCTGGGTAATTCAAAGAGTGCGATGGGGGGTCCGCCCGGATTCTCATCCTGAATAGCTGCGTCGGTAAGAGGCGTAATTAACCGCCATTCTCTCTCGTACTCCCATTCGCAACTTTTCGTGTAGAACACTTGGATCGCATCCGAGAGTGACAGGAAAACAGACGGACGTACGTCGGTGTAATTAACTTTTCTAAAATGCCGCAGATCGTCTTGCGGCCCCTTTCGTTGATTAAAAAATGTGTGTGTTTCATCGAACTCGATTACGACACCGCGATGGTGATCGGCGTAGTGAGCCCACATCAGCAGATTCGTTGGATCTTCGGTCAGACAGAAAATGCCTAAGTTATCGTTGAATATCCTGTTCATCTGACTCGACACGGCTGGACCGAGACCATTCGAGATGATTCTAACGAGTTCCAATACGTCACCCGCGCGATTGCTGATCTCCTTCGCGACTTGTGAAGGATTGATCCTGCTGCACTGCTCGGGCGCTAACTGCAGCTTTTCGATCGCTAATCTCGCATGATCTTCAATTGACTCATTTTGAAAAGCTATCGCATGCTGCGTTGTTATCGTAGCGTCATCCGCGAGTCCCTTAATGTGAGGTCGAAGTTCGAACGGGTCGTTGAATTCCGCAGGTTGGGTGAAACGAACCATTCCTGTGCGAAAGAGTCGCAGTGCTGCTTTCGCAGAAATATATTTGTACAACGCCACAGATGAGGGTTGCGTGATAAAGTGCGCTCGTAAAGGAGAGCAGCCAGAAGGTCAGGTTGTGAACCTCGACGCGGGAGCGGAGAACCAAAAGCTGAAACGCTGAAAAAGGAGACTAGACGCCGTCGTGGGACGCGGCGAGTTTTGCCGCTATGAAATCACTTCGATCGACTCTCTTTGTTTTCACTGTTGTCGCCCTGACGGCGGCGTCGCTCCTTGCGCAGGAGAAAAAGCCGCGTGTGAGTCCGCATGAGACGGTGAGCGCAACCGTCGGTGACGCCAAGATTACGATCGTTTACGGGCGGCCCTATTCGAAGGACCCGAAGAGCGGGGAGAAGCGCAAGATCTGGGGCGGGCTTGTTCCCTTCGGCAAGGTCTGGCGGATGGGGGCCGACGAAGCCACGCTGCTTACGACCGACAAAGACATTTCAATCGGTGGGACTGTGATCGCGGCCGGCACTTATTCGCTCTACCTCCTGCCCGCGGAAGCCGGCGCGAAGTTGGTCGTAAATAAGCAGACCGGCCAATGGGGAACGAAGTACGACGAGAGCCAGGATTTGGTTCGGATCGATCTGAAAAAGGAGCCGCTCGCCAAGCCGGTGGATCAATTCACGATCGCAATCGATAACGGCGGGTTGAAGCTGATGTGGGAAGACACGGCGTATTCAACGGGGATAAAAGCAAAGGGCTGAACGCTGAAAATCTAAAATCCTGTAGTGGCGGCCGTGCCGGCCGCAGCAGGAGGGATTTGCAGGCGACACGCCTGCCGCTACAGAAGATCTCACGCGAAAGCGAACATTTGCCCGACAATCCAGACGCTTCCTACCTCCACTTCCTGAATTCCTGGCTTCCTAATTCATATCTCTTCGCTTTGTTTGAATCCCAAATCGATGGCCCAAGGAATTGTAGGGCGACCGCTCCGGTTGCCTAGCCTTCGCCGAGAATGAAGCGCTGGATCGCGTTCGCGAATCCTTCTTCTTCGGATGAGGTCGTGACGTGGGTCGCGGCACGTTTCACTTCGTCGCTGCTTTGTCCCATGGCGATGCTGAGGCCGGACGTTTCGAACATCGAGATGTCGTTAGGCATGTCGCCGATCGTGGCGACTTCGCTGGCTTCGATCTGGAGCATCTTGCCTAACGCGAGAACGACCGCCCCCTTGTTCGCCTGCGGATGGGTGACATCGACGTAGTAAGGCTGCGAACGCGCGGCGAAAACCGCGGTGGGCTGGTCGCGAGGCGGCGTGGTCTTTTTGCAAATCACCTGGGATGAGAATTGGCGGACGATGTCCGCTTCGCAGCGCGCGACCGCGTCCAGGTCGTCGCTGATCCCGACGACCTTGACGACTTCATCCATCTTATCGGCGAAATTGGAAACAACGGTGGGTGGAAACTTGACGGTCCATTCCTCGCGATCGACGTGCGGCCCATGGCGTTCGCGAACAAACCAGTTGTTGCCGCGGTAAATCCAGGAGTCGAGCTGGTGGGACGCAATGATTGCGAGAATGGGTTCAACCGCATCGCGTGACAGGACACGCTGTTCGATCAAGGAAAGATCCGGCCGGACAAACCGCCCGCCATTGAAGGCCGCCAGCGGAGTAGTGAGACCGAGCGGCTCGACGAACATTTGCATTCCGCGCGGCGGACGGCCGCTCGTAATGGCGAAGGCGATGCCGGCGCGAGCCAGAGCTTGCAC
>JBEEHU010000172.1:0-2612 GCA_041167565.1 Verrucomicrobiota bacterium
TTGCTCTGAAAGCGGAGGCAACCAGGCGGGCCTTTCAACAATTCAATTTGTTTGAAACCGCGCTGCGCGATCCGACCCGGCTTTGCGAAACGCTCGCGCGCCTGACCGGGTTGCTCGGTCCCGATCGGGTCGGCACTCCGGTCCTGGAAGAAACGCATCGGCCTGATGCATTC
Organism: Verrucomicrobiota bacterium; assembly: GCA_041167565.1. GTDB lineage: Bacteria > Verrucomicrobiota > Verrucomicrobiia > Chthoniobacterales > UBA10450 > AV80. Next base: position 174 of record JBEEHU010000172.1, read on the forward strand.
CGGATGGAGCCGTTCGCCTGGCAGTTGCACAAACCGGCGGAGGAAGCGCCGCCGTTGCCAGCGTGCGCCTTGCGACGTTTTCGCGCGACCGCGTCCGCCGCCATGTTGTTAAAGAAAAATAAGCCGGCTCATCTTCGCAGCGCAAAAATTCAGGGGGAAGTGAAAGCGCGGAAAGGTCCGTATCACGCGTCGGGAAATTGGTGGGATGAAAATAAGTGGGACCGCGCCGAGTGGGATGTGGAACTGGAGAACGGCGCGCTCTGCCAATGTCATGCCAGCGGCGGCAAATGGGAACTCGACGGGATCTATGATTGAGGAGGCGCGCAGATGTCTTACGTCGAGTTACACGCTTGCACCGCCTTCAGCTTTCTTCGCGGCGCCTCTTTTCCAGAGCAATTAGCTGAGACGGCGGCCGAGCTGGAAATGCCGGCGATGGCGCTGCTCGATCGCAACGGCGTCTATGGCGCTCAGCGATTTTCTGTCGCCGCCCGCGAGCAAAATGTTCGAGCGATTGTCGGCGCCGAATTGACCATGGAAAACGGCAGCGTGTTGCCGGTGCTCGTGAAAGATCGCTGCGGCTACGCGAATTTGTGCAGCTTGCTCACGCAAGCGCATCTGCGTAGCGCCAAAGGCGAATGCACCTTTGTTTGGAGCGAGCTATCGGAATTCGCGGAAGGGTTAGTCGCGTTATTCTCCGATCCCCGGACTCCTACGGACCGCGCGCAATCTCTGATCGACGCTTTTGGTCGTGAAAACGTTTACGTCGAAATTCAGCGCCATTTCTTGCGAGGTGAAGATCGTGTCAACCAGCAGCTCTGCGATTTGGCGGAACAATTCCGCCTGCCGGTTATCGCGACCAATGGCGTCCAGCACGCGACTCCGCGCGGCCGCCAAGTCCTCGATGTTTTCACCTGCATCCGCGAGCACACCCATCTCGATGCCGCCGGCACGCTCCTGACGCGAAATGCGGAACGACACCTGAAAAGCGATGCGGAAATGCGAGCGCTTTTTCCCGATCGGCTCGATGCAATCGAAAACACGGCTCGCCTCGCGGAGCGGCTCGAATTTTCACTCGAAAATATCGGCTACGAATTCCCGGCCTTTCCGGTTCCTCATGGGCACGACATGAATTCGTTCCTGCGCACGATCACGCTCTTCGGCGCGCAGCAACGTTACGCCTCCATCAGCACCGCGGTGAAGCGCAAGATCGAGGAAGAACTCAGCCTGATCCGACGCCTCGGATTCTCCGGATATTTTTTGATCGTCTGGGACATCATTAATTTCTGCCGCGAACACAACATCATGGTGCAGGGCCGCGGCAGCGCTGCGAACAGCGCGGTTTGTTATTGTCTCGGGATCACGCCGGTGGACCCGGTCAGCAACAATCTCGTCTTCGAGCGGTTTCTGAGCGAGAGCCGCAAAGGCTGGCCCGATATCGATCTCGATCTGCCGAGCGGCGATCGGCGCGAAAGTGTCATCCAGGAAGTTTACCGGCGTTACGGCAAACATGGCGCGGCCATGACGGCGAACGTCATCACTTATCGAGGGCGAAGCGCCGCCCGCGAGATCGGCAAAGCATTAAACTTCTCGGAGAATATTCTGGATCGCTTCTCGCATCTTTTTGCCAGCGGCGATTTCCCGCACACGCTCGATCTCGCCGCGCAAATCGAGCAGGCAGGTTTGCCGAAAACGCATCCGCGCATGCCGGCTTTCATCTCGTTGTATCAAGCCATCTATGGTTTGCCGCGCCACCTCGGCCAGCATTCGGGCGGGATGATTATCTGCCAGGGAAAACTGAGTTCGTTCGTGCCGCTCGAAAATGCGTCGATGCCCGGCCGCGTTGTCGCGCAATGGGACAAGGATGATTGCGAAGACCTCGGCATTGTAAAAGTGGACCTGCTCGGGCTCGGCATGATGTCGGTCATGCAGGATGCGTTCGAACTTTGTCGCGAGCGCGGCCGGCCGCTCGATCTCGCGCATATCCCGACCGATGACGCGCCGACGTATGAGATGATGCAGAAGGCCGATACGATCGGTGTCTTTCAAATCGAGAGCCGCGCCCAGATGACGACGCTGCCGCGGATGAAGCCGAAATGTTTTTACGATGTCGTGATCGAGGTTGCGATTATCCGGCCGGGCCCGATCCAGGGCGACATGGTGCATCCGTATTTGAATCGCCGCGCCGGACGCGAAACGGTCACTTATTTCGACGATCGGCTCAAGCCAATCCTCGCGCGCACCCTTGGCGTTCCGTTATTCCAGGAACAGATGCTGAAGATCGCCATGATCATGGCCGATTTTTCCGGTAGCGAAGCGGAAGAACTCCGGCGCGCTCTCAGTTTTCATCGGTCGCAGGAACGGATGGAGAAAGTGAGCGTGAAATTGCGCGCGGGCATGCAGCGCAACCAGGTCGGGCCGGAAGTGATCGAGAAGATTTTG
>JBEEHU010000173.1:0-8291 GCA_041167565.1 Verrucomicrobiota bacterium
CCGCTTCTATATTGCGGCGGACGGTGAGCCAGGGAAAAAGATTAGGGTCCTGGAAAACGAGACCGCGTTCCGCGCTCGGTTCGGTAATGGGCTCGGACCCGATCACGAGTTCGCCGGAGTCCGGAGCATCGAGGCCGGCAATGAGGCGAAGGAGCGTCGACTTGCCGCAACCGCTTGGACCCACGAGCGAAACCAGCTCGCCCGCGGCCAATGAAAGCGAAACCGAGTCCAGCGCGAGCCGGCGCGCAACTGGATCGTCGGGTGCCGGAAAGCTCTTGCGGATATCGCGAACCCGAAGCGACGAGGCCTCGGCCGCCGCGGCCGCTACCATTTGATCACTCCCTTTTGCCAGACCAACACGCGGTCGCGCACCTTGAAAAGCAGGGTCATGATCGTGGAAAAAAATCCAGCCATGATAACGAGCGCGGCGAAAACTTTTCCGTACTCGGCCCAGCCCTGCGCCCACGCGACGTACCAGCCGAGACCCGACTTCACACCCACGGTCTCAGCAACGACGAGCGTCAAAAATGACGCGCCCAATCCCATGAACAATCCAATAAAAATGCTCGGGACTGCGGCTGGAATAGCGACGCGGAAAATGAGGTAGCCGCGTCCCGCGCCGAGGGTCCGCGCCACATCGAGATAGGAGGCGCGGGTATTTGAAATGCCGGAAGCCGTCAACATTGTCACCGGGAACCAGACCGCCAGCGCGATCAGACCCGCTGCCGAAAGAACCGCGGAAGGCGAGACCACCATCGCCAGCGGAATCCATGCGGTCGCGGGAATTGGGCCGACGACTTTCAGCACCGGCATCCCCCAATACCGCACCGGCGACGACCAGCCGATGCAAATGCCGCTGATCAAACCGGCAATGACGCCGAGTGCATAACCGCTTAGCAGCAAGATGAGCGAGTGCCACGTGCTGTCGAACAGGAGCGCGCGATCATTGATCAAGCTTTGAAACACACCGGCCGGGCTCGGGAAATACGGGAGCGGCAACCACCGCCAACCCGATGTGATCAGTTCCCAAACACCCATGATCAAAACCGCCGCGGCGAAGATCGGGCCCATCCGCCGCATCCATCGGCGCAGAGGCGGCCACGCGATTTGCGCCACCGCCAGAACGAGCGATACGCCAAGCACGCTGAAGAGAAACACGAAGTAGGAGCGCGTTTCGGCGGGCGGCTCCGTTGTCGAAACAAACCAGTGGATTCCAAGACAAATCGCCGTCGCGGCCGTGACGGGCAGCCAGGTCCGCAGCGAGGCAGTGATGCTCGCAGGCGGCGCTTTGCGCAGCGCGCCTTCCGTCCAAGCCTGATCTACTTCTGCGCTGCGAGGACTGGCTTCTTGCAACATGAATCTTCGGTATCAGAGAGGATCAATTCCGCAAACAAACGGATGTCCTGATCCGGAGGCACCTGACCGCCAGCCACCTTTTCCACTTGGAGACTCTGAACCCACGAATCCGATACGCCATCCAGGTGCGCGAAGGCGCGCTGCGCCAGAGCCGCCACATCTGTCGTTGGGCTGAGCATGCCGGCGATTTTCATTTCTGCCGCGGCTGATTTAATGGCGTCGTCGGCGCCGGACACGCTCGGAATATAACGAAGATGCGAAATCGCGACCGTGTTCAACTCGGGATTCGACGCCAGATATTTTTTCTCGACCGACATCCTCGCCGCCGCGGCCGGGTTCGCCTCGACCCACTTCGCTCCTTTGAGCAGCGCCCGGGTCGCCGCCGCCGCGCCCTTCGGATTTGCCGTGAGATATTTTCCGTTCACGATCACCGCGCAGCAGTATTCATCCTTATAAGGCATGTCCGTGGCCTGATCCGCGACGTTCCGGACTTTGCCGTCCGCGAGCAACAGGCTGCCGATCGGCTCAGCGTTCGCCACAGCGTCCACTTCGCCTTTATCGAGCGCGAGGCCAAGTTCGCCCGCGGGAAAAACGCGCCAACTCACATCTTTGCTGGCATCGATCCCATTGGCGCCCAGAACGCGATTGGCAAAAATAAATGGTGGCGTTCCCATCCCCGGCACGCCGATGCGTTTGCCGCGCAGATCCTGCACCGAATGGATATTTCCCTTGATCGACGACTGCACCCGCAAGCAGCCCTTGTGAATTCCGGCCGTGAACTTCACGTCGAGCCCCTGCTCGATCGGTTTCAGGAAATACATGACGAGGTGATGGGTGATGTCGTATCCGCCGAGCGCGAGCACATCCTTGTAGTTCGCCCATTCGCATTTCACGAGCTCGACCTCGAGTCCCTCTTCCTTGAAGAACCCTTTCTCCACCGCGGTGAAGATCGGCGCCTCGCAGGTCAACCCGATGTAACCGACGCGAATTTTGTTCGAAGCGCCGCCGGTGGTGGCGTTCTTCCTGCAGCCAGCCAGGAGGAGAACACCCAGCGCGGCAACCGTGATGAGTTTGGTGAATGTCATGGCTCTTTGAATCAGAGGTAGAATAAATACTGCAATAAGTTTTGCCTATGGAAGCATAAACTTACGCATTGTCCAAGCCTGCCGGCCCGCGACCTGCCTGATTGCATTTGCCGATCCCGCCGGACATTATTCCGTCGCGATGCACGACCCGATGGAAATCCGGCACCTGCGCTATTTCCTGGCGGTAGCCGAGGCCGGCAGTTTCAGCCGCGCCGCCGACCGCCTCGGAATTTCGCAGCCCAGTGTTTCCCAGCAGATGCGAGATCTGGAAGCCGGCCTGCGGGTCTCGCTTTTTCAGCGACGCGGAAAGCGTATTCTGCTGACACCGGCCGGCCAAATTTTTCAGGAGCACGCGCGCGCCATCCTTCGCCATCTGGAAAATTTTCTCCAGGAACTGACGAGCGAATCGGGACAGTTGCGCGGCGCGTTGCACGTAGGAGTTGTCCCGATCCTAAACGTAGCGTTGATGCCCGAACTGCTCGGATTGTTTGCCAAAAAACACCCGGGAATCGGGCTCACGGTTGAGGAAATTTCATCCACGGAAATCGAAACCGCGCTCGAGGAAGGCCGGATGGATGTTGGCTTCGGATTTCTGACCCGGCATTCGCCGAACCTGCGCTACGAACGTCTCTGCACGGATGAATTTGCCCTGATCGTTTCCGAAGCGCATCCCTGGTGGAAGCGGAGAAAGGTTCGGTTTTCGGAGCTGCATCAACACCGGTTGCTTCAGCTTTTTGACACCTTCGTCATGCGCCGGATGACGGACGAGATTTGCCTGAAGCACCAGGTCCGCCCGAGAACGGTCGCGGAATTGAATGCGATTGAGACCCTGCTCCGCTCGCTCGCGCCGTTGGAGGCGGCGGCCATCATGCCGAAAATCGCCTTGCGCGGCAGAGAAGGGTTAAAGCTGAAAGCGATCCCGTTGCGAGGCAAGAATCTCGGGCTGGAAATCGGTTTGCTGCGCCTGAGCGATTCCACCGCGAACAGCGCCGTCGGCGCGTTCACGGCCCTGGCCAAGGCCGAGGTTCCGAAGCTAATCGGGAAATAATCAGAGCAGCTGATACGGATCGACGTCGACCGCGGCGAGGACGTCTTCGGGCAGCGGAAGTTTGTCGAGCGTCTCGCGCACGAGGCGGCTCAGGCGCATGATCGCCTCGCCGCGCATCAAAATGTGAAAGCGATACTGGCCTTGCAGCTTCTCCAACGGCGCCGGCGTCGCATCGCCCACAATGAATTCGGGACCGAGGTTTTCCTTCAGTCGTCGCGCAATTGTCTCCGCGGAAAATTTCGCGCGCGCTTCATGGGCCGAGCGCACCGTGATCAGGATCGCGTGCTTGAAGGGCGGGAAATCGCAGCGCTCGCGGAATTCCAGTTCCTGCTGGAAATACCCGGCGAAATCGTGATGACGCGCAAATTGAATGGACGGACTGAATGGCGTGTAGGTTTGGACGAAAACTTCGCCGGGCGTTTCCCCGCGGCCGGCGCGCCCCGCGACCTGGGTGAGCAATTGGAACGTCCGTTCTCCAGCGCGGAAATCCGGCATGTGCAACGCGAGATCGGCGTTGATGATTCCTACCAGGGTGACGTTCGGAAAATGCAGACCTTTCGCGATCATCTGGGTGCCAACGAGAATATCGATCTTGCCGGCGCGAAACGCGTGCAGCGTTTCCCGGTACGCGTCTTTCCGCGTCATTGAATCGGCATCCATCCGGCGGACGACGGCCTCGGGAAAAAGATGCGCCACGTTCGCTTCGACCTTCTCGGTTCCGAAACCGGAATAAATCAAGGCGTCCTGCGAACAGGCCGGACATTTTTTCGGCACAGCCGCGGTATGTCCGCAGAGATGGCAGGTCAGCCGCGCCACGCTGCGATGAAAAGTGAGCGCCACGCTGCAGTTTGGACAGTTCCGTGCTTCGCCACAGTTGCTGCAAAGGAGCGAAGTCGAAAACCCGCGACGGTTTAGGAACAGGATCGTCTGTTCGTGTTTCTCGAGCCGGGCCGTGATCGCCGCGCGTAATTTTTCCGACAAAATCGCCGCGACTTTTTGTTTCCGGCGTTCCAACCGCAGATCGACGACGCGCATCAGCGGCATCTGGCAATCGTCCACCCGCTGGGTCAGGTTCAGGAGCTGATATTTCTTCTGGGTGGCGTTGTGATAACTCTCCAGCGAAGGCGTCGCGGTGCCCAGCAAAACCACGCACGCCTCCATTTTCGCGCGGACGACCGCGACATCGCGTGCGTGATAGCGCGGCGCTTCCTCCTGTTTGTAGGAAGTTTCGTGTTCTTCATCCACGACGATGAGGCCGAGATTTTCGAGCGGCGCGAAGACGGCGCTGCGCGCGCCGACTACGATCCGCGCGCGGCCGGCGTGGATTTTGTGCCATTCGTCATGCCGCTCGCCTTCGGACAAATGGCTGTGCAACACTGCGACCGTGTCCTGTGCTTCGGCGAACCGGCTTTTGAAACGCTCCACGGTTTGCGGCGTGAGAGAAATCTCCGGGACGAGAACAATCGCAGTCTTCCCGCGCACGAGGGTGGAGCGGATCGCCTGCAAATAAATCTCCGTCTTGCCGCTGCCGGTCACGCCATGGAGCAAGATCGGACGCGCGGATTCCGGCGCGAGTAACGCTTGCTCTACCGCGCTCAAGGCCGCCGCCTGCTCCGGATTCAAAACGAGATTGTCCGAGGCGACGAATTGCTCGCTTCCATGCGGATCGCGCGCGACCGCCTCTTCCCGCAATAAAACAAAGCCGCGCTTTTCGAGGGCGCGAAGCGTCTGGTTATCGAGCGAGGTCTGGCGCAAGAGCTCCGTCGCCAGAATGGGCTCCCGGAGTTTGGCGATGGCTTCCAGCAATTCGCTCTGGCGCGGGGCGCGCTTCCGCAGTTTCTCGATATCGTCCGGAGTGATTTCTTTCGCCGCGCTCGCGAACAATTGTTTTTTCCAGCCGACCTCGGCGCGACGAATCACCTGCGGCAAAAGGCTGCGCATGACCGCTTCGATCGGGCAGCAATAGTACGCGCTCATCCACCTCGCCAGCTCGATCAACTTCTCGCTCACGACCGGCTTCTCGCCGACGATCGCTTCGATCGGGCGAATGCCTTGCGCATCCGTCTCGGCCAGCAAAGAGACCACCGTAGCGAGCGCCGACCTCTCACGAAAAGGCACGCGCACCCGCGAGCCGATGCTCACCCGATCGGCGAGCGTATCCGGAATCAGGTAATCGAGCTCGCGATGGATCGAGCGATCGATAATGACGCGAGCGTAGGGAGGGGTGATCATCTTGGACTCTTAATCTTGCTCGTGCTCCTGCTCGTGATCGACTACTTATCCATGAAACTTTTCCATTCAGGAGCACGACGCGGTGGCCCGATTCTTATTTAAACTAATCATCTGCGCGCTCCTCGCGGGAGCCGCGGGCCTCGTCTATCTCTCGATGAAATCGGGCGATCCACTCTACATGCTTTATGAATGGGTCAGCCCGGGGCGATTCCAGCAGCATGACGCGCTCATTCGGTCGGTCGCGGCCGAGCATCAGCTCGATCCGATGCTGGTGAAGGCGGTTGTCTGGCGGGAAAGCCGGTTCGACGCCCAGAAATTTGGCACCGCGGGCGAGCGCGGGCTCATGCAGGTAAGTGAAAAAGCCGCGCGGGAATGGGCGCGCGAAACCAGGGTGGAGAATTTCCGGGTCGAGGAATTGTTCGATCCGAAAACAAATCTCGAAGCCGGCGCCTGGTACCTGCGGCGGGCGGTCGAGCATTGGCAAAACCAGGCCGACCCGATTCCGTTTGCGCTCGCGGAATACAACGCCGGCGCGAGCCGCGCCCAACGCTGGGCCGGCGGCGAGGACACCAAAACCATGGCGTCGGATACCTTCCGGGCGAACATCGATTTCCCGGGAACGCGCAAGTACGTCGACTCGATCATCGCGCGCTACGAATTCTACAAACGCCGCGGGCGGATGTAGCCCTGTAGCGGCGGTCTTAGACCGCCGCTACAGTTCCAGCTAAAAGTGAGGCGATGGACAAGGCGACGATCGCAACCGTGCTCGAGAAGATTGCAACGTTGCTCGAGCTGAAGGGCGAAAACCCATTCAAGATCCGCGCCTATACGAACGCCGCGCGCTCCCTCGAAACCTGGGGCGGAAATATTTCCGATCTGCGCGACCAGGAGACACTGGAAAAAATTCCCGGCATCGGCAAGGCGATCGCGGGGAAAATCAAAGAGCTGGTCGAAACGGGCGGTCTGAAGTTTTTCGAGGACCTGCGCTCGGAATTTCCGGCCGAAATTCTTGAGCTCTTCACGCTTCCGGGTCTCGGCGCGAAAAAGATCAAGGCGCTCTACGAACAACTTCAGGTCAGCTCGATTGCGCAGCTTCAGGAGGCCTGCGCGGCGGGCCGCGTCGCGGAGCTGCCCGGGTTTGGAAAGACGACTCAGGAAAAACTTTGCCACGCGATCGAAGATCGCACGAAGCACGCGGGATCGTTCCAGCTCGGCACGATCGCGGCGGAAGCCGAGACGTTGCAGGACGATCTCCGCGCGCATCCCGAGTCGCTTCATGTTTGCATCGCCGGCAGTTATCGGCGGAGGAAGGAGATCGTACGCGATCTCGATTTCATTGTCGCGACTTCCGCGCCCGCGGAAATCACGGCTGCTTTTATCGGACATCCGCTGGTCGAATCCGTGATCGCGCAGGGGCCGACGAAGTCGAGCGTGCGCCTGCGCTCCGGCATTCAATGCGATCTGCGCGTCGTCAGCTCCGCTGAGTATCCGTTCGCGCTCAATTATTTTACCGGGAGCAAGGAGCACAACATCGTGATGCGAAACCGCGCGCTGCAACGCGGCTGGACGCTGAACGAATACCGGCTCGGTGAAGCTCCAGTTGATCCCGCAAAGAAGAAGACTGCGAAGAAAATTCCCGCCGTCCGCGAGGAGGCCGATCTCTACCGCGCCCTCGAGCTCGACTACATCCCGCCGGAGCTGCGGGAGAACTGCGGCGAATTCGAAGCGGCTTCCGCGGGGACGCTGCCCCGGTTGATCGAGGCGGAGAACTTGCGCGGCACTTTCCATTGCCACACCACCGCAAGTGACGGCCACAATTCACTGGAAGAAATGGCGGCAGCGGCGCAGGCGCTTGGTCTCCAATATCTCGGCATTGCCGATCACAGCCGGAGCTCGATCCAGGCGCACGGGCTCGATGAGGCGCGCTTGCGCGTGCAGGTCGCCATGATCCGAAAGCTCAACCGTGAATTCGAAAACTTCCGCCTTTTCGCCGGCGTCGAGTGCGACATTCTCCGCGACGGCTCGCTCGATTTTCCCGACGAAGTCCTGGCCGAGCTCGATTACGTCGTGGCGTCGGTCCATTCCGCTTTCACGCTTTCGGAAGCAGACATGACGCGCCGGGTGATTCGCGCGATGAGCAATCCATTGGTCACGATGCTCGCGCATCCTACCGGCCGGCTGCTTTTGAAGCGCGAGCCTTACGCGATCGACATCCCCGCGATTATCGAAGCCGCTGCGGAAACCGGCACGTGGATCGAGATTAACGCCGCGCCGAAGCGCCTCGATCTCGATTGGCGGTGGTGGCCGCTCGCGAAAGAAAAAGGGGTAAAATGCGTGATCAATCCCGACGCGCACCGGATCGAACGGCTCCAGGAATTGTGGTTCGGCGTCGGCGTCGCGCGCAAAGGATGGCTGACAAAAGCGGACGTGATGAATTGTCGGCCGCTGGGGAAGATTGAGAACGAACTCGCGCGAAAGCGCGCCGCGAAAATGTAGAGGTGCTTGTGCCAAGCACCTGTCAGTGCGGTTAGGCGCTTGGCACAAGCGCCTCTACACTTCCTTCTGCGGCA
>JBEEHU010000174.1:0-10818 GCA_041167565.1 Verrucomicrobiota bacterium
CCAAAACTCCAGCGGATGAACACGCCGCGACAACGCCGCACGCTTCGCCCTCGGCCGCGGCGCGCTCCACGCCCGCGAATTTTTTCCCGGATAAACCGAAACCGTAACCAAACAGGACCGACGCATGGCCACGCAATACGCAACGCGACCGCCCAACATCACGGGGATGCCGCCGGGCGTTCCTTACATCATCGGGAACGAAGGCGCGGAGCGGTTCAGCTTCTATGGGATGCGGGCGATCCTGGTCGGCTTCATGACCCAATTCCTGGTCAACCATTCCGGCGTGCTTGAGGGGATGCCGCAGAATGAAGCGCAGGGGTGGTTCCACCAATTCGTCTCGTCGGTTTATTGGATGCCGTTCTTCGGCGCGATCCTGGCCGATGGCTGGTTCGGAAAATACCGGACGATCTTTTATCTCTCCATGGTTTACTGCCTCGGCCATTTCACCCTCGCCATGATGGACACCTCCTTCGGGATCGCGTTCGGCCAAAAGTGGGTATTGGCAATGGGCCTGATTCTGATCGCGATCGGCGCCGGTGGCATCAAGCCTTGTGTCTCGGCGAACGTCGGCGATCAGTATGGTGACTCGAACAAGCACCTGCTTTCGAGAGTCTTTGGCTGGTTCTATTTTTCCATCAACCTGGGTTCGTCCTTCTCCATCTGGATTTGCCCGATCCTGCTGCGCGATCCCAACTGGGGCCCGAAATACGCCTTTGGTTTGCCGGGCGTGCTTATGTTCGTTGCCACCGTGATCTTTTGGAGCGGCCGAAAGAAAATGGTCCACATCCCCCCGGGCGGTCTGGGATTTCTGAAGGATCTCACGAGCAAGGAAGGGCGGAGCATTCTCGGGCGCGTCTGGCAAATCTACGTCTTCACGATGATCTTTTGGGCTCTCTGGGACCAGAGCAGCGGTGGCGAATGGACCATTCAATGCCAGAGGCTCGATTTGACGTTCCTCGGCCTGAAATTTTTGCCCGAGCAGGTCCAGGTCGTAAACGGGATCCTGATCCTGGCTTTCATTCCGCTCTTCAATTACTGGCTCTATCCGGCGATCAGTAAGATTTTCCCACTCACTCCGCTGCGGAAAATCGGCATTGGTCTATTCCTCACGGCGCTTTCCTTCGTCATCATCTGGGCCATCCAGCTCGACATTGATCACGGCGGTCGTCCGAACGTCGGCTGGCAATTGATCGCGTATGTGATCCTGTCCGCCGGCGAAGTGATGGTCTCAATCACGGGCCTGGAGTTCTCCTACACCCAGGCGCCGAATCGCATGAAGAGCTTGCTCATGGCGATGTGGCTCCTCTCAGTCGCACTTGGGAATCAAATTCCGTCCATCATCAGTTTCCTCATTCCGAAACTGAAGTCGATGGGCATGAATCTCGAAGGCGCGAATTACTTCCGCTTCTTCACGCTGCTCATGCTGGTCACGTCCGTGATTTACATTTTCGTCTCGCGCCATTACCGCGAGCGAACTTATCTCCAATCGCAGCTTACGGAGGACGAGCGCGTCACCGAGCCGCTGCTGGCCGGTGGGACGCCGACCTGACCCTTTATGAAACTATTCAGCTTCTTTCTCGCTGGTGCGGTTTCGTTATCGGCTGCGAATTTGTTCGCCACGCCGGACGACGATCAGTTCCAGAAACTCGCCAACGATTACATCGAGGGGATGCTGCAATCACATCCGGAATACGCGACGGAGCTGGGCGATCACCGGTTCGACGACAAGCTCACCGATTATTCCGATGAGGCGGTCGCGAAGGAACTCGCGCGCGCGAAGGAGGCCCGGCAGCAACTCGAGCAGTTCAACGATCTGAACAAGCTGAGCGGTCCGAACAAGGTCGATGTCCGGCTTCTCAAAGACAACATCGACAACGAAATCTTCGGCATTGAAGAACTCAAGGAGCGTGAATCAAATCCGCTCCTCTATAATCAGAGCCTCGCCAACAGTCTTTATCTTCTGGTTGCCCGCGATTTCGCTCCGGCCGAGCAACGGGCGGCGAGCATCCGCGCGCGGCTGGAAAAGATTCCAGGCGTTATTGCGCAGGCCAAAGCGAACCTGAAGAATCCGCCGCGCGTTTACACGGAAACCGCGATCGACCAGATCCAGGGTGCGATATCCCTCATCAAGGAAGGACTCAACGAAACTCTCGCGAAAGCGCCGAAGGCGAAGACTGAGCTCGCGCCGTTGCAGGAGAAAACGATGGCCGCCCTGGGTGAGTACAAGAGCTGGATGCAAAGCGTTCTGCTTCCGCGTTCGACCGGCGATTTTCGCATCGGCGCCGACAAGTTCCGAAAGAAGCTCCGGTTCGCGCTCGCTTCCGAGATGTCGATGGAAGATCTCATGAAAGCGGCGCGGGCCGATCTCGAGCAGACGCAGAAAGCGATCTACGAAACCGCGTTGCCGCTCTACAAGAAACAGTTTCCGAACGCGGACGAGGCGGCGTTGAGCGATCGGAAAAAGGTCACGAGCGCCGTCCTCGATAAGCTGGCGGAGCAGCGCCCGACTGATGACACGATTGTCGATTCTTCGAAAAAAATTCTGAAAGAAGCGACCGACTTCGTGAAATCCAAGAACCTGGTGAGGGTGCCGACGACGCCGGTCGACATTATTGTCATGCCCGAATTCAAACGCGGGCAGGCGATCGCCTATTGCGATTCTCCCGGGCCGCTGGAGAAGAACGGCAAGACGTTCTTCGCGGTCGCGCCCACGCCTAACGACTGGAACCAGCAGCGCAAAGATTCGTTTTTCCGGGAGTACAACAACTACATGCTGCGCGACCTGACCGTGCACGAGGCGATGCCGGGCCATTATTTGCAGCTCGCGCATTCGAATGAGTTCAAAGCGCCGACCATGGTCCGCGCGATTTTCCAGAGCGGAACCTTCATCGAAGGCTGGGCTGTTTACACCGAGCAGGTCATGGCCGAAGCCGGTTACGGAGGACCGGAAGTGAAAATGCAGCAGCTCAAAATGCGGCTGCGGGTGATCTGCAACGCGATCATCGATCAATCGATCCATGCCGGGAACATGAGCGAGCAGGAAGCGCTCGACGTCATGATGAAGGAGGGCTTTCAACAGGAAGGCGAAGCCGTGGCAAAATGGAAACGCGCCCGGCTCAGCTCGGCGCAGCTCTCGACCTATTTCGTTGGCGTGACCGAGCACCTTGCATTGCGCGAACAGGCGAAAGCCCGCGACGGCGCGAAGTTCGACCTCAAGAAATACAACGACACCGTCCTCTCCTTCGGCAGCCCGCCGGTGAAATACGTGCGCGAAATGATGGGGTTGTAGGTGGATCGAGCGCTCCGCCGCTCGATATTTGCGAAATCCCGGCGTCGCCGGCACTTTGTCATCGAGCGGCGGAGCGCTCGATCCACCTAACGCTTCCCCCCATCAATTTCGCCAGGTGATCGAGATTGAAAATGCGGCGAACACCGGTCTTTGATTCGCGGAAAACCACTTCATACCAACCCTGCATGCGCTCCGCGATATAGCGCTTGCCGCTGACGTGAATCGGCTCGCGAGCAATCACGCGGTGAACCACCTTCTCGTAGGCTGATCGCGGCCAATGCCGCATCCGCCGCCGGTTCCAATCCCATTCGCGCCCCGCGTCGTCGTATGCTTCGGGACGCCCGGGGAAATCGAGGAGCGAACGCGCGTTCCCATCGAAGACGGCCTCGATGTGCCGCAACGTGGCCAGATCGCTCACCCGGCGAATCTCTTTGCGGAAAGGCCGCAATGTTTCCTGTGCGATCTCGCGGAGACTGAGCGTGCGGCCATCGCGCAATTTCCAGATCGACTCATTCACATCGGCGGCGAACGGGTCGCCCGCCAGTGATTGCTTCGTCACCCGCCATCCCTTACGCGAGGAATGCCGGCGGAGCCGGAACGGTGAGAATCGCGGAATGTTGTGTTCCTCGAGTTGCGCGAGTTCGTAATCGGGCCAGGCGCTCGCGGTCTCCGCCGCGCCAGCGACAAACGCGCAAGTCGCGAGCATCAGCGTGGCATCGGGAGTAAAATCGGCCGTCACTTCAATTCGTTTTCCGCGCGGACGGACGCCGACCGCCGTGCTCTTGCGATTGGCGGCAAGAAGCATGACCGGCGCCGGCAAAATATGCGCCAGCAAATGGCCGAGCCTTTTCGCATCGCGCACCGGCGTAGCGTGCTCGCTCCGAAAGGAAAAATTGTAATGCGTGCTGAAACCCTCCAGCCGCGCTTTGCATTTATGCCGCCGGCCCCAGCGGCGAAGCTCGCCGCCTACGTAATGGATTTGCTCCCACAACAGCCGGGTGGCGCGATAACAGCAGCCCGGCTCCAACTCGACGATCGGCGTGGCGACTTCGATCACGCCGGTGTCGAAATAAATGGCGCCGCCCGAGGGAAGCTGAAAGGAGCGGCCCGTTCGCGGCAGCATTTTCCGGCGAATGAGCTTTTGGGGTGTTCCGAAAATCGCTTCCGGCCGGTGGCGCACATCATCGATGATGAGGCTGAACTCTGCCTCCAGACCGATGACCGCGCGCGGCGGCGGCAGATAAATGCGCGCGCCGGCTTTCGATCCATCCTGTTTTACGATTCGCTGCATTTCCGTGGCACCAGTGTGAGATAACCCAGATCCACCTGGAGATGATCGTCTCCGTCCTGGTAGGGCCGAACAAAAACTTCCGCGCCGAGCGACGCGGCGATGCCGGCATAGCGCGCGATCGATTTCTCGTCGTTTAGATAAGTGTCGCCGACGCGATAAATGTCCGCCGCGGTCCCCCAATTATGGAGCGACACCCCTCGATTGATCCGGTGGGAAGGGGAACGGTAACCGCCATTGGCGCTGATGAAAACGGGCGCGTCCACTTCGCGGCGAAAATCTTCCAGGTAACGCGCCAGCGCGAGGATCGCGCAAGGTACGTAATGCGGGAAGGTGCGCAGAAGCAAATTAGCTTCACGCGAATCGACGGTGATCAATTCGGACAAGGCAAAGTGCGCCGCGATGCGCAATGAGTGCGCTTCCTCCCAGCTCGGCACTTCGAAGAAAAATCGCGGCAGATGATGGAGCGTTCCGTCCTCAGCCTTGATCGCTTCGCCCGGCCGCAGGGCCGCGCGATGTTCCGCGGAAAGTTTTAATCCGTCCACCGCTTTCAGTTCTTCCGGTCCGGTCACGCTTTTACCTCCGTCGCAGTCAGGCATCGAAACACCGCTTCCGATATTTTCGCGATGGCTTCGCGGCGGCCGTTCGTTTCCGAGATAACTTCCGTGAGCACGACAAGGATGTAGGGCTCGCGCTCGGGGAGATAAACGATGCCGGCATCATGGCAGGCGGTGGAGATTTCGCCGGTCTTGTGCGCTACGCTCGCGTGCGCGGGCAGCGGAGCGGGGATCATGGAGTTGAATCGCTGCTGGAGCAGAATGTGGATCGCCCGGTCGCGGCTGGCCTTCGAAAGGAAATCGCCGCGCAGGGTGGCGAAGAGATCGAGCAGGCCGGCCGCCGTCGTTTCGTTATTGAAGTTCTCGTCGTGGGCTTTCGTGTCGTCGACGCCGCGGCGAAGATCGACGCCGCTTATGCCGGCCTCGCGCAAAACGCGCTGCGCTTCTTCGACCGTGATGTAATCGAGGAGAAGATTCGTCGCCAGGTTGCTGCTCGAGACGATCATCCATTCCGCGAGGTCGGAGATCCTGGCGGTGCGTCCGATCAAACGGTGCAGTTGCGGATAGCCGTCCGATTCGGCGTCGATCCGGAACGGGGTGCGATCGACCGCACTGATGAAGCGGTTTCGAATGTGCAAGGTGTCGTCGGGGCGAATCCGGCCGTCGTCGATGGCTTTTCCGATTGCGAGCAGGATGGCGACCTTGATGGTGCTGGCGGCGTGGAAGCGCCGGTCGGCGTTGATTGAAAATTGAAAGCCGGTTTCGTAATCCCGTAGCGCAACAGCATAAGCCACGGCTTTGCTTTGGCCCATGATCCGCTCGCAACTCTGCCGGAGCGTTTCCGTTTTCTCCTGATCTTCCATGATTGGCCGGGCTGCTATTTACAACGGAGATGAAGGGTCGCAAAGTCGGGCCATGCCGCACGTAGCCACCTGGATTCGCGCGAAGGATGAGAAATGGTTTCGGCGCGCTTTTGCGAAGCATCCAAATGTGCGGCTCTGGAACGCCCGCACCCAGCAGGTGCCCTTGGAAAAAATGCAGGGCCTGCTCCTGAGCGGTGGGCCGGATGTCGCCCAGGAATTTCTCCGCCAACCGGTGCCCGATCCTTCCATTCTCGACAAGGACGTCGAGCCAGAGCGGGACCGTTGGGAATTCGAGGCTACGAAGGGTGCACTTGAACGGCGCCTGCCGATCTTTGCGATCTGCAAAGGCATGCAGCTTTTTAACATCGCGCTCGGCGGCACTCTGCGCCTCGACATTCCCGGACACAACGCGCCGGAAATGAAGGATCACAACATTCAGCCATTACGAACCGACCGGTCGGCCACGCATCGCTTGGAAAAGGTCAACAGCTCGCATCACCAAGCCGTCGATCATCTCGGCGACGGACTCGAAGTGGAGGCCTGGTGCAAGACCGACGATATCATCGAGCAAATGCGGCTGCGCGATTACCCCTTCGCCTTCGCCGTCCAATATCATCCCGAACGCGACGAAAGTTACGCGCCGCTCTTCGCCGATTTCGTCTCGCATCTGAGCGCTGTAAATGATTCGGTAAGTCACTAAATCGTTAATTCGCTAATCGCTTCCCATGTCCGCACCGCAAAACACCATCGCGATCGTTTACGATTACGATCAAACCCTGAGTCCGAGCTACATGCAGGACGAGACGGTGTTCCCCGCGTTCGGAATTAACCCGGAAAGTTTCTGGCGGCGTTGCTCGGAGCTCGTGCGCGATGACGGCTACGACAACGAGCTCGCCTACATGAAAGTGTTGCTCGACACCCTCGGGATGGATCGGCCGACTAATGCCGAGTTGAAGTTGTTAGGCGAGAAACTGAACTTTTACAAAGGCATCCCGGAAATGTTCGAGGATTTCCGCGACGGTTTGCTGACGCCCGACCAGGTGTCGCACGGGATCACCGTCGAGCATTACATCATTTCCTCCGGCCTGAAGATATTGATCGACGGCAGCCGGCTTCAGCCCTACGTGCGCGCGATTTTCGGCTGCGAATTCGACGTGGACGAACAGGACCGGATCACCTTTCCGAAGCGCGTCATCAGTCACACCCAGAAGACGCAGTACCTGTTTCGCATCAACAAAGGTCTGCTCGATATGGCGCAGGACGTGAACGATCACATGGACGCCGACATCCGCCCGATCCCGTTCCCGAACATGATCTACATCGGAGACGGCCCGACGGATGTGCCCTGTTTCACCGTCATGAAGAAAAATGGCGGCGAGGCGATCGCCGTCTATAACCCCGACGATCCGAACCGGGTTGGTTTCAGGAAATGCTATCAGCTTTCCAGTCACGCCGATCGCGTGAAACACATTGCGCCGGCTGATTACCGGCCGAACACGCACCTGCGGATGTTGCTCGAACAAATGGTGGCGGAGACCGCCGACCGCATCGTCGAGCAGCGGAGATCGGCCGTGGAGACCGGCACCGTTCGCGCGCCGAAACATTGATTCTTCTGTAGCAGCGGCCCTGTGGGCCGCTTGTGTGTGGCGTAGTTTCCCCCGGCGCTTCGCACAGCGAAGGGCTACAGAAGAGTGAGATTATTCGCCGCGATAAACACAGCGCGCCGTCGGCGTCTCGTGCACCACAATCTCGCAAAGACCGGGACAGAGCGGCTGAAGCTTCTGCCAGAACCACGCGGCCATGTTTTCGATCGTCGGATTCTCCAGCCCTGGAATTTCGTTAAGATAAGCGTGATCGAGTTGCTGGATAAGCGGCTTCATCGCAGCACCGATCTCGGCGTGATCGTATAACCACCCCGCCGCGCGATCGACTTCTCCTTCGACCGAGATTTCCACCTTAAAACTGTGCCCGTGCATCCGCCGGCACTTGTGTCCCTCCGGCGCATTCGGCAACGTCTGCGCCGCCTCGAACCCAAAATCTTTCGTCAGACGAGCGCGCATGCTGGGAGAAGACCTACACGCCCCGCTGTGTCGGCGTCCAGATGAACTTGTGCATCTGCAACTGGAAGCGGACCGGCAACCGATCGGCGAGGATCCACTCGACGATTTCACGCGGGTCGATTCGGCCGAAGATCGGTGAGAACAGGACCGCGCGACAGCGCCGCACGAGCCCATGGATCTCGACCTGCTCGCGCGACCACTCGTAATCTTCGCGCGAACCGATCACGAACTTCACTTCATCGCGGTCGCTGAGACGCTCGATGTTCGAGAAAAGATTGCGCGCACTTTCCCCGCTCCCCGGCGTTTTCAAATCCATGATCCGATGAACGCGCGGATCGACAGGCGAGATATCGTGCGCGCCGCTCGTCTCGAGCAAAACGGTATGACTGGCATCCGCCAGCATCGTCATGAGCGGCAGCACATTTTTCTGCAAGAGCGGCTCGCCTCCCGTGATCTCGACGAGCGGACATTGAAATGCGGCGACCGCGTCGACGATTTCCGCGAGCGTCCGCTTCTTCCCCTCGTAAAACGCATATTCCGTGTCGCAATAAGTGCAGCGCAGATCGCAAAACGTGAGGCGGACAAAGACGCACGGCTCTCCCGCCCAGGTGCTCTCTCCCTGGATCGAGTGATAAATTTCGTTAATCGTCAGCGTCTTCTCTCCGGGCTCTTTCATTGAATGTTGGACGTTGGACGTTGGACGTTGGACGTTTCTTTCCCCGAACGGAACTGACGTTAGCTCGAATGCAAAATCGAATCGACCAATGTTTCAAAGCTCTGCGTTCCCGAAACCAGAAAGCCTTTATCGCCTACATCTGTGCCGGCGATCCGAGTCTCGCCCGGACCGTCGATCTCGCTCTCGCCCTTGAAAATGCCGGGACCCACATCCTCGAACTCGGCGTTCCTTTCTCCGACCCGCTGGCCGACGGCCTTGTAAATCAGCTCGCCGCTCAACGCGCGCTCGAAGCGGGCGCTACCGTTCAAGGCGTCCTCGACTGCGTCCGGCAAATCCGACGCCGTTCGCAGATCCCGATCGTCCTCTACACCTACATGAATCCGATCTTTCAATTCGGTCTCGATCGTTTTCACCGGGAAGCGACCGATGCCGGCGTTGACGGACTCTTGATCCTCGATCTTCCGCCCGAGGAGGATCCGCAAACCGACGCGCTTTTTCATATTCGGCTGATCGCGCCCACGACGCCGCCCGATCGCATTCAGCGAATCTGCGCTCGCGCCGCCGGCTTCATCTACTACGTCTCGCGCGAAGGCGTCACCGGTGTGCAAAGCAGCGTGGCGTCATCGCTCGCCGAGCGGGTCGCAGAAATTCGAAAGTGCACACCGTTGCCCGTCGCCGTCGGGTTCGGCATCTCGACTCCCGAGCAAGCGCGCGAAGTCGCGCAAATCGCGGACGCGATAGTAGTCGGAAGCGCCATCGTGCAGAAGGTCAACGAAATTAGCGGCGCCGCGGATCTGCCGTCGCGAGTTGGCGCGTTCGTCGAAACGCTCACGTCCGCGGTAAAATTCTAGCGCCTAGCGCAGCGTCAAAAATAATTTCGCGGCGAAGAACAGCATCAGGAGCGAAGTGATCGCCTGGGTCGCGATCTGCCAGGCGGGTCGGGCGAAAATTCTGGCGCCCTGCCTGAGGGCGACCGAGAAAACGAGGGTCCACGCGAGCGCGCCCAGAACCACGGAGGCGGCGAACGCGAGAGAGTTTCCGAACGTCGGCTCGCGCATCAAGCTTTGTTGCCCGCCCATCACCGCGAGCCAAAAGCCAAGGTTCCATGGACTCGTCAAAGCCATCATGAAACCGAGCAGGTACCCGCGGCGGCGAATCTTTCCCTGGCTGTCGCCAGCTTTTTCGGCGCGCAACGAATGTGCCGCGCGCCAAGCGCCGAAAGCGAACATCCCGGCCAAAAACAGAAGCAGCCCGAAACTCACGACGGCCAGAATTTGCCGAACACGCGGCGTATCGAGCAATGCTCCCGCGCCGGTCATCACGGCGAGCGCCCAAAGAAAATCTGCCGTGCACGCTCCGAGACCAATCTGCCACGCCGCCCAAAAACCTCCGCCTTGCGCGCGAGGGATGACGCTGCGCCGCAAGATCTCGGCATTGACCGGTCCGGGCGGCCAGGCCACCGACCAGCCGAGAACAAACCCGTTAAGAAGAGTCGCGCTCGCGACAGCCAGCATCATCGGACGATTCGTGAAAGCCGCGCGCGGACAGGCTCGGTCACATCCCGCATTTTGCTCTCGCTTCTTCGTAACTCGACCGAACGGTGAGAAGGCTCGCGAGATATTTGTCGACTGGGGGCGTCTTAAAAACGCGCGACAAGTTCGCAGGCGAATCAAGCCGTGAGAAAATCGCGTGCACGATTTTGCTCCGCGGCACGCTCCGCTCACCGTAGCCCGACGGGATGTTGCTCGACCAAAACTTGACGTAATCGAGCCCGAATTTGCTTTCCATCCCGAGATAAATGACCGAGTGCCCGTGCTCCGCGCGGCCCACCTCGGGCGACCAGAAAATCTTCATGAAGTCGCCCGGTTGCGCGGCGGCGAAATTGTCGAAGTTCTCTCCCAAATCCATTTCGTGAAAAAGCCGCGCCGTGCCGGGGCCGTTTGCGTTCCATCGACCCCAGATGCCTTCACCGTCGCGTTGGTTGCGAATGAGCAGGCTCTCCAAAGTCGCGTGGTCGAGATCAAGAGCTTTGCGCGCGCGCAAGGCCTCGATGGTTTTGATGAAGACGAGGTAGGTCGCGCCGGA
>JBEEHU010000175.1:0-3221 GCA_041167565.1 Verrucomicrobiota bacterium
GTCCGCGCCCGAATATCAGGACTACGAGAAACTTCTCCAAAGTTATGAACGCATCGCCGCGTTCGATTACATCGATCTCAATTTGACGGCGGGTGACTTGCCCGAACGCATTCAGGGAGCGGTTGTCACGCCGAGTTTATTTCCTCTGCTCGGGATCGAACCGATCGCGGGTCGCGTCTTCAGCGAGAGCGAGCGCGGCGAAGGCAACGACAACGTCGTCATGATCAGCGCCCGGCTTTGGCAGCGCCGGTTTAACTCCGATCCCTCATTTGTCGGCAAGCAGCTTTCGCTGAACGGGCGCACTTTTACAGTCGTCGGAATCATGCCGGCGAAGTTCGAATTTCCGGTGCCGCTCTTCAACGTCCAGGGCGGGACGTTCGCGCAACGCGTCGATATCTGGAAACCGATCGCGTTCACGAAAAACGAGCTCGAGTCGCGCGGATCGCGCAGTTACGGCGTCATCGCCCGCATGAAACCGGGCGTGTCGATCGCACAGGCGCAGGCGGAAATGAACACGCTCCACGCGACCTGGATCCGGGACATTCCCGATAACTACGAAAAGGCGACAGGGTTTGGCGGCACGATCTATCCTCTCCACGAACAGGTCGTCGGTGGAATGCGGACGACGATGACCATCCTCCTCGGCGCCGTCGCGCTCGTGCTGCTGATCGCCTGCGCGAATCTGACCACCATGCTGCTGGCGCGCTCGGGCGCTCGGGAACGCGAATTTGCCATCCGCCTCGCGCTGGGCGCAAATCGCTTGCAGCTCCTGCGGCAAATGCTCACCGAGAGCGTGTTGCTCGCGGTGATCGGAGGATGCGCCGGAACACTCCTCGCCGTGTGGAGTCTCGACTTCCTGAAATCGATCGGCTCGAAGACCGTGCCGCGGATCGGCGAGGCGAATCTCGATATGACAGTGTTGCTGGTCACGCTCGGCGTTTCCGTTTTGACCGGCATCCTCTTTGGACTCATCCCCGCATTGGCCAGCGGCAAACCGGAGTTGACCGAAGCGCTTAAGGAAGGCGGGCGCGGTTCGACCAGCGGTATGCGCCACAATCGCATCCGGAACGCGCTGGTCATCAGTGAGGTCGCCGTCGCGCTCGTGCTGCTGGTGAGCGCGGGCCTGCTCATGAAAAGTTTTGTTCGGATTCAGAACGTGAATCCTGGCTTCAATCCGCACGGCGTCGTAACGATGGAGCTCTCGGTGCCGGTGGCGAAATACGCGCGCGGCAAACCGGTCATCGATTTTTATGCGGAAGTCGAGCGGCGAGTGAAGGCCCTGCCCGGAGTCCAACACGTGGCCTTCACCTCGATCCTGCCGCTAAGCGGAACGAACAGCGACAGCTCCTTCCACATCGAAGGACGAAACGAAAAACAAACCGGCGTTCATCCGGATGAAGAAATTCGCTCGGTGACGAGCGATTATTTTCGTGTCCTGGAAACGCCGCTGATCAAAGGCCGCCTGTTTTCCGAAGCCGATACAACCGAAGCGCCCGGCGTCGTGATCATCAACCAGGCGATGGCGAAAAAATATTGGCCGGGCGAAGAGGCGGTCGGCAAGCGGATCAACTTCAATGATTCCGATCCCGCGAAAATAAAATGGATCACGGTGGTCGGGGTGGTGGCTGACATCCGCCATCGCGGTCTCGATGCCGAGGCGAAACCCGAATATTATGTTGCGCATCCGCAGCTGGCCTATCGCGGAATGATTCTCGCCGTGAGAAGTCCGCTGGAGCCGAGCGCGCTGGTTCGCTCGATCCGCAATGAAGTTCGCGCGCTCGATCCGGAGCAGCCCGTCGCGAACGTTCGCACCCTCGACGAGGTCACTTCCGATTCCATCGCGCCGCGACGTTTGTCGGTTCTTCTGATCGGCGTCTTCGCCGGCGTGGCGCTAGTGCTTGCCGCGGTTGGCATCTACGGCGTCATGTCGTTTCTGGTGGTGCAACGCACGCACGAAATCGGCGTTCGCATGGCTCTCGGCGCGCAACGCGCGGATGTCCTGCGCCTCGTTCTCGGTCGCGCCGCGAAGCTCGTCCTCGCGGGCACCGCCGTCGGTTTATTGCTCGGGCTTTTCAGCAGCCGCGCGCTTCGCTCGATGCTTTACAACGTCGGCGCGTTCGATCTCGCCACCTTTGTGGGGGTCACCATCGCGCTGGCTTTTGTCTCGCTCATGGCGAGCTACATCCCGGCGCGGCGCGCGACGCAAGCAGATCCAATGATCGCGCTGGGTCACGGATAAAACCATGCTGAACGATCTTCGATATGCGTTGCGGATGCTGACGAAATCGCCGGCCTTCAGCCTCATCGCGATTCTGACGCTCGGCCTCGCCATCGGTGCGAATTCCGCCATCTTCAGTGTCGTCAATGCGGTGCTCCTGCGACCGCTGCCTTATCCGCATTCCGAACAGCTCGTTCGCGTTTTCGGAAAGCAGCCGCAGCTCGACCTCGCCCCGAATTCGCCCGCGAATTTCCTCGAGTGGAAGGAAGAGAACCAGGTCTTCGAGCGCATTGGCACTTATGTCGGCCAGGGCTTCAATTTGTTAGGTGGCGACAAACCGGAGCGCGTGATCGGCGCGCGCATTTCGGCTGATCTCCTGCAGTTGCTCGCAGTGCAGCCGGAGATCGGCCGCCTTTTCACGAACGACGAAGACCAGGAAGGCCGCGGCCAGGTCGTGATTTTGAGCCACGATTTCTGGCGCAGCCGTTTCGGCGGCGACGCAAACACGGTCCGACAAACGATCACGCTGAACGACCGGCCTTACACGGTCATTGGCGTCATGCCGCCGGGTTTCGCGTTTCCCAGTACCCGGACCCAGGTCTGGGTGCCGGTCGCTTTTAATGCGGCCGAACGCAAGACCCGCGACACGAATTTCATCGACGTCGTCGCGCGCTTGAAGCCCGGCGTTTCGATTGAACAGGCGCGCGCGAATATGAACGCGGTCGCGCGAAGCCAGGCCGAACGTTATCCGAAAACGAACACCGGAATCGGGGTTACGCTCGTGTCGTTGCAGGAACATATCGTCGGCGATGTCCGGCCGATGCTCGTCGTGCTTCTCGGCGCGGTCGGTTTCGTTCTTCTCATCGCCTGCGCGAACGTGGCGAATCTTCTCCTGGCCCGCGCGGCGACTCGGCAGCGCGAAATGGCCATTCGCGGCGCGCTCGGGGCGAGCCGGTCGCGCGTCGTTCGGTTGTTGCTCACCGAAAGCGTGCTGCTCGCCGTC
>JBEEHU010000176.1:0-2570 GCA_041167565.1 Verrucomicrobiota bacterium
GATTTTCGATTGCGCATCACACGCCAATAGATCAAGACGCCCGCGCATGCTCCGGCGCAATCGATCAAAACGTCCCAGGGCGAGCCGGTTCGCGAAGCGACGTAGGATTGATGAAATTCATCGAGCGTGGCGTAAGCGGCAGCGATAAGGAAGCTAATGACGAGGGCACGTCCGACTCGCGACTGACGCTGGCGAAACGCCCGGAAAAGAAGGGCGGCGAGTATCGCGTATTCGGTGAGGTGGGCGCATTTGCGGACAACGAGCTGGACGGAAGCAATGGTTGCATCCGAAATATCGGGAGTGAGCCAGCGGAGGAACGGACCGATGAATCGCGAAGTGTGCTCGGCGGAAAGCAGGTCGGTGGAGCCGACGAAAATAAAAATCATCCAGGCCAGGACCGGCAGCCAATATTTCAGAAACAGATGCACCGAAAACAAAACCACAACCGGGCCGCTTGTGCTAATTTCGCCGCGTGACCGCACCGAAGCTCACCGAGCCCCTCGTTTTCGAACCGCTGTTTATGGAGCGCGTCTGGGGTGGGCGGCGGCTGGAATCGCTCTACGGGAAGCGGTTGCCCTCGGCGGCACTGATCGGCGAGTCCTGGGAGATCGTCGATCGGCCGGAGGCCCAGAGCGTGGTGCACGAAGGGCCGTTGCGCGGCGCGACCTTGCATAAACTCTGGTGCAAACATCGCGAAGAGATTTTCGGGAAGGTGCCGGACTTTTCTCGTTTTCCCATCCTGGCAAAACTGCTCGACGCCCAGGAAAACCTTTCGCTCCAGGTGCATCCGCCGCGGGAAATCGCGAAGAAACTCGGCGGCGAATCGAAGTCGGAGCTTTGGTATGTGGCGAACGCGGCGCCGAAAGCGCGCCTTTACGCCGGTGTAAAGAGGGGAACGACGCGGGAAGTTTTCACGAAGGCACTCGCGCAGGGAAAGGTGGAGAAGCATCTCCACGCGCTCGAAGTAAAGATCGGCGATGCGATTTTTCTCCCCAGCGGCCGAATGCACGCGCTCGGCGCGGGGAACGTGCTGGTCGAGATCCAGGAGAACAGCGACACGACGTATCGCATCTACGATTGGGACCGTGCGAAGAAACGGCGCGCTCCGCGGCAGATGCACATCGTCGAGGCGATGCAGTGCGTTGATTTTGGCGACGTCGAGCCGGCATTGCTGCGCCGGAAAGGTGAATCGCTGCTGAAGCATGAGCTCTTCGAGATCGACAAGTGGGAGTTGGAGAGAGAACGCGAGATCGCCGACCGCGGCCGATTTGCGATTGTCGCTTGCCTGACGGGCGAACTGGAATGCGCCGGACGCCGCTTCAAGTCAGGCGATTTCTTTCTCGTGCCGGCAGAGTTGGAAAATCGTGCGGTGCGGCCGATCGGCGAGGACGCGTCGTTGCTTCGGATAACGCTGCCGCAGTGAAAGCTTCAAGGAGCGGCGGTTTGAAACCGCCGTTGTTAGGGAGCGGGCGGTTTGGAAAGCGCCCCTCCTTGAGCCGTGTTCACACGCGCAGCCAGATACCGCGATGCGACTGGTGATTGTTCACCGGAACGACCTGAGTGGGCTGTTTGCGATTTTCGCGGTTTTCTTTTGGCGAAAAGATCGCGCCCAAAGCGCAGAGCGCGAAAACGCTAAAGAGCAGCGAGGCTTTGATCGTTCGCGTCATGGGGATGTAAACCTTACCAGAGCCGTCAATAGCTGGTTCCATGCTCACGTTCTTGCTCCTGCTCGTGCTCGTAATCGATCCCCTTCCCTCGATCACGCGCAGGAGCACGATTACGAAGGAGAGGTGTCGGCGGTGAGGCGGCGGAGATACGCGAAGGAATAAAGGCCGGTGCTGTGGCCATCACCCCAGCGGGGCTGAAGCGCGTAACCGCCAATCAGTTGCCAACCGACGAGCTCGAAGCTCGACGACGTGTACGTGACATCGGGCCGCGAAATATTTCCCAGAACATCCGGCTCGCCGCCACACACCGCGCATGGGCATGCCCGCCGGAACCGCTCCAGCGGCAGGTACGATTCCACGCCGTCACTCCATCGCATGGCGAGTTCGTCTCCGATTAACTGCACGTCCTTCAGCTCAAGAGGCATCAAATATCGGGCCCTTGATCACGCAGTCGCGCCGGCGTGCGCTTTCCGAAAATCGCGGTGCCGACGCGGACGAGCGTCGCGCCTTCTTCGATGGCAACGACAAAATCGCCGGTCATTCCCATGGAAAGATGCGGCAGCGCCATCTGGAATTCGCTCGTGAATCGATCGCGTAGTTCGCGCAATGCCACGAAATATTGCCGGGATGCCTCCGCCTCGGGGGCGAGCGGCGGAATTGTCATCAGGCCTTCGATCGTCAGGCGTGGCAACTCGAGGAGCGTTTGCATCTGAACCTGCAACGCATCGGGCGCGAACCCGATCTTACTCCCCGCGCCCGCCACGTTCACTTCCAGAAGGACGCGCGGATGCGATCCTTCCTCCTCAGCGATGCGGTCCATCTGCTGGGCGAGCTCGAGCGAATCGACGCTGTGGAAAAGCTCGAAGAGCGGCAACGCATGGCGGATCTTGTTCTTCTGGAGCC
>JBEEHU010000177.1:0-11729 GCA_041167565.1 Verrucomicrobiota bacterium
ATCTTCCCGGTTTGTTGCGCAGCGCGAACGAGCTGACGATCAGCGGCGTGGTAAGCCGGCAATTGCCGGATCGCGCTTTAGGCCGTGCGATCGAAGACGCCTGGTCGCAGGAAACGCGATCTCCGTCGAAGATGATGCAGGAGCTGGCGGCGGGATTGCGCGAGGCCGGGCTCAATATTTTCCGGCATCGGCGTGGGATGCTTTTCGTTTCGCCGGTCCGGGCGCGGGTCTTCGGGCACGAACGCGCCGGCGTCTCGGCATCCATCAACGCGATTTTGGAGAAAGTGGCGGCGACGCCAGGGATTAATCGGAGGCAACTGGCGGAGCAGTTGGCGCCCGAGGGGGCTGAGGCCGCCGATATCGAGCGCGCGAAAATGACGCTGGCGTCCGACCTTCGGTGGTTGGCGAGCGAAGGTTACGTGATCGAGTTCAACGACGGCTCGCTCGATTTGCCGAGGACGAAGCCGCCGGCGGCGCCAACAGTTGAAGCGGTGGAAAAACCGATCGATGCGGTCGAGGCAAGTTCGAATAAGACAGCTTGCGAAGTAAAACCGGTCGAGCAAGAGATGCAGGATATCCCAGCGGAGCATCCAGAAGCAGTCAGTCCCGCATCGCAGGACCAACTCTGAGCGTCTTGCTCCAAGGTCGGTTTCTTGGTACAATCCGAGCGAAATGATCACCGACATTCGGAAATTGATCGCCGCCCAGCCGTTTGTTCCCTTCACGATCCATTCTGCGGACGGAACCGAGCTGATCGTTCCGACAGTGGATCACATCGCCATCCCACCGACCGGCGGGCGAGTTTTCGTGTTTGGCGACGACGATAACTATGACGTTCTTTCGCCGTTGCTGATCAGCCGCCTGAGCGTGAATGGGAAGCGAGCTAATCCGCCCGGTTCGTAGTTTGCCCCGGTAGAACGGAAGCTAGGCCGGAACCAGCCCGGCCTTTTTCAACGTGGCGTAGGCGCCGTTCTTGTTCAGCGTCTTCATTCCCCGCGCGGTCACGCGAATCCGGACGAATTTCTTCAGTTCCGGCACCCAGATGCGGCGCTCGTGCAAATTCGGGCTGAAGGTCCGCGGCACGTTTTTCGTGACGTGACGGCCGACGCCGCCCTTTTTCTTCGCCATACCGCGGCGATGAATCACGCTGCCCCGCGTGACTTTTGATCCTGTGATGCTGCAAACTTTTGACATAACGACCTCGAAAGAGTGCGTAAGCTGGCGCGCCGGCCCCGGTGGGTCAAGCGAATCTTGAACGCGTATCGCGCGCGAGAGTCAAAGATAACTCACGAAATTATTTAGCGAGTGAGCGATTGAGTGAGTGAGAGATTGCCCATCGCCCCCTTCTCACTGCATCATTAACCACTAGATGGCTAAAACGAATCACCAGAAGCTCCGCGTCGGCATTGTGGGCGCGGGCGATATCGTCCGCACCCGTCATCTGCCGGGATTGAAAAAGCATTCGGAAGTCGAGATCGTGGCGGTCTCGAATTCGACCTACGAAAGTTCGGAGAAATTTTGCGAGGAGAACGCCCCGCACGCCACTCCGATGCAAAACTGGGCGGACCTGGTCGCGCTCCCGGAACTCGACATCGTCTGGATCGGCACGCCGCCCTACATGCATTCCGCGATCACCGTTTCCGCCTTGGAAGCGGGCAAACATGTTTTCTGCCAGGCCCGCATGGCGATGGACCGCGCCGAAGCGGAGGAAATGCTGACGGCTTCGAAACGATTTCCCGAGCTGGTCACGATGCTTTGCCCGCCGCCCTTCGGTTTGCGCGGCGATCTTCTTGTGAAAAAATTGCTCGCGGAAAATTATCTCGGACGCCCGCACCACATCCGTCTGCAAAGTTTCACCGGGGCCTATCTCAATGCGGAGGCGCCGGCGCATTGGCGGCAACGGATCGAGATCAGCGGCCTGAATGTTCTCGCGCTCGGCATCTACGTCGAGGTTCTCCAGCGCTGGTTCGGTGATATTACCGGTGTTTTTGCGCGCGGCAAAATCCTGCATTCCATTCGGCAGGGCTATGAAGTAATCATCCCGGATCTGCTGACGGTTCTGTGCCGGTTCGAAAACGGCGCGGAAGGCGTGCTCGAGTTCAGCGGCATCGACGCGCTCGCTTCGGGCGACCGGCTCGAAGTTTACGGCGATGTGGGCACGATGACCTACGACTTTGGTTCCGATGTGATCAACGCGGGGCGCGTCGGCGATCGCGCTTTGCATCAGGTGGAGATAACTCCGGAGTTGGAGGGTGGCTGGCACGTCGAGGACGATTTCATCGCCGCGGTGAAATCGAAGGGGCGGGTTCGTCCGCATCCGGATTTGGAAGAGGGCTTCCGTTATATGCGCGTCGTTCAGGCCGTGGCCGATTCTCGCGCGCGGAACGAGTGGGTCGAGATCAAGACCTGAGGCAGCTACAACTGCATCAGCCGGGCTAAGACGTACCCGATCGATGCCGTCGCCGGCAGCGTCAGGATCCAGGCCCAGACAATTCGCTCGACCACGCTCCACTTCACGCCGCTGAAACGTTTCACCGCGCCGACGCCCATGATCGAAGTGGAAATGACGTGGGTGGTCGAAAGCGGGATGCCGTAGGAACTCGCCACTTGGATGATCACGGCGGCGGTCGTCTCCGCGGCGAACCCGTGCACGGGCTGCAGCTTCACCATTTTATGACCAAGCGTCCGGATGATTCGCCATCCGCCCGCTGCGGTGCCGGCCGCCATCGTCGCGGCGCATAGAATGACGACCCACGTCGGCACCACGAACTGCGGCGAATGGAGGAAGTCGAAGAAAGGGGGCAGATCCTTGAACGCTCCGCTTTGCGTGCCGGTAAAAAGGGCGAGTGCGATGACGCCCATTGTTTTCTGCGCGTCATTCGTTCCGTGGCTGTGCGCCATCCACGCCGCGCTTACGAGTTGCAGCCTGCCGAACGTGGACTGGACGATGTGCGGCGTGAAGGACCGCAGCAATAACAGGAGCAAAGCCATCAACAGTCCGCCGATCAAAAAGCCGGCAATCGGTGACGTTAACATCGGCACGACGACTTTCGGAACCAGTCCCGTATTCCATTTCAACACCGCCCAAGTGCTGCCCGGCGTCGCCAGGGCCGCGCCGCACAACCCGCCGATGAGCGCGTGACTCGAACTCGACGGCAAACCGAGCCACCACGTCAACAAATTCCAAACGATGGCGCCGAGCAGCGCGCAGAGAACGGTCTTCATGTTGATCGCCTTGGCGTCAACCATCCCTTTGCCGATCGTCGATGCGACCGCCGTTCCCATGAGCGCGCCGGTGAGATTAAAAAACGCCGCCATCGCGATGGCTTGACGCGGCGTAAGGACTTTCGTGGAAACAACGGTCGCGATGGCGTTCGCGGCATCGTGAAAGCCGTTGATGTATTCGAACGCGATGGCGACCAGCACCACGATGACGAACAGGATCATGAGGCGTGCCTCGGCGTCGGGTCAGGAATGCTTAAGGACCACCTGCAAAATGATGTTCCCCGCGTCGCGGCAGCGGTCGATCACTTTCTCGAGCAGGTCGTAAAGATCGCGCAGGAAAATGATCTGCTTCGTCTCGTATTTGCCGTGATAAAGGTCATGGAGCAATTCCAGCTCGAGCTTGTCGGCGTCGCCCTCGATCGTTTGCAGCCGCGCGTTCATCTCGCGGGCCCGGGCGATGTCGGTCCCCTTGCGCAGTTCTTTCACCATCGCGAGGACCGCTTCCGCGGCCTGGTCGAGCAACTCCAGATGCTTCTTGAAGCTGCGGCCGTGAAGATCGGCCGGGAAAATCAGGATCCGTTCGCCGATCTTCTCCACCGTCTTCGGTATCTTATAGAGCGCGGCCGCCAGGGCCTGGATGTCTTCGCGCTCGAGCGGCGTGATGAAAGTTTTGCAAAGCTGCTCGGTCAACTCCTGCGTGATCTGTTTGTCCTTCCGCCGGCTATGGACGAATTCGTCGAGGCTTTGGGGCGAATCGTGATGTTCCAATTTTCCCAGGAGATCCACCAAGTGATGGACGCTGCTATCCGCCTGTTGCGCGCTGGCCTCCAGCAGATCGAAAAACTTTTCGTCGTGTCCGAGGAATTTGCGGATCGAAAACATACGATGGCTATAGCATTGCACCCCGCATGATGAGCAAGGCAATGCTGAAATAAATAATCAACCCGGTCACGTCCACCAGCGTAGCTACGAACGGCGCGGACGAAGTCGCCGGATCGGCGCCTACCCGGCGCAAAATAAACGGCAGCATCGACCCGGAAAGCGAACCCCAGAGAACGACGCCGACGAGGGCGAACCCGACCGTCATCGCCACCAGCGGCCAGTGCGGCCCGTAGATATTCGAGAATTGCGACCAGATCGCCACCCGCAAAAAGCCGATCGTCCCCAAAATGCAGCCGAGGAGAAATCCCGAGATGATTTCCTTGCGCATGACGTGAAACCAATCGCGCAACGTTACTTCACCCAGCGCCATCGCACGGATAATAAGCATCGAGGCCTGCGACCCGGAGTTGCCTCCGCTTGAAATAATCAGCGGCAGAAAAAGGGCCAGCACCACCGCCTTGGCAATTTCGCCTTCGTAGAAACCCATCGCCGAAGCCGTGAGCATTTCGCCGAGAAAAAGCACCACCAGCCAACCCGCCCGTTTCCGCACCATCACCAGGAGCGGAATGCGCATGTAAGGCTCGTCCACCGCTTCCATGCCGCCGAACTTCTGGATGTCCTCGGTCGCTTCTTCTTCCGCCACGTCCAGCATGTCGTCGATCGTGACCAGCCCAACCAGAACGCCGCCGGAATCGACGACGGGCAGGGCAGTTCGGTCGTATTTTCGGAAAATATTGACCGCGTTCTGTTGCGAATCCGTCACGCTGAGGGTGACGAAGTTCTCATCCATCAAGTCGCTCACTTTGGCGTCGAGCGGTTTGAGCAGAAATTCGCGAATCCGGATGTCGTCGAGCAATTTTCCACGATCATCGACGACGTAGATGACGTTCAGCGTCTCGGAGTCCTGGCCATTTTCGCGAACGTGTTCGAGCACCTCTCTCACCGTCCAGCCCGCGTCCACCGCGATCAGGTCGGGCGTCATCAACCGGCCGACACTCCCTTCCGGATAACCGAGAAGCGCTTGCGCGATGCGGCGTTCTTCCGGCGTCAGCAGCCGGATCAATTGGCGCGCCGCCGCGCTGGGCAATTCCTCCAGCAACGCCGTTCGATCGTCCGGCGACATTTCGTTCAGGATGCCGACGACCTGCTCGTGCGCCATCGCGCGCAACAATTTCTGTTGCGCCTCCACGTCGAGGTATTCGAAGACGTCGGCCGCCTGGTTGTGCGGCAGGACGCGGAAGACGATCACCTGTTCGTCCTCCGAAAAATCGGTGATGACGTCGACGATATCGGCGGGAGGCCACTCGGAAAAAAGCTCGCGCAACGCGCCGAAATTGCGGGCGTCGATCAGGCTTCTTATTTCCGGTTGGACGATTTTGCCGACCATAACGAGGACCAGGTGAACGAACGAGTGCCCGCCGCCGAGCTTTCTAACACTCGCTTCCGCGAAGTGCAATCAGCGGGATGGAGTTGGAGGAATGGAGTATTGGAGTGGTGGAGTAAGGGGTCTGCCCCATCCCTGAGCTTGGAATTTGCAGGAAACTCGCCAATATGAGCCCGATGACTGCAACTGCGACCGGCCCAATGATTCAGCGTGAGATAGGAGCGGATGGAATCTGCGTCCTGACCTTCGATCGGCCGGAGTCCGGCGCGAATATCTTCGACGCGCCGACGATGCAAAACCTGAGCGAGCACCTCGACACGATCGAAAAGGATTCGTCGATCAAAGGCGTGCTTGTGACTTCGGCGAAGAAGTCGATTTTCATCGCCGGCGCCGATCTCAAGACGCTGCTGAGACAGGCGCAGACCGGCGAGCTGCGCGCGTTCATCGCCAAAGGGCAGCAGGTTTTCAATCGGCTGGCAGCGCTTAAAGTTCCAACCGCCGCGGCGATCCACGGCGCGTGTGCCGGTGGCGGGTACGAGATCACGCTCGCGTGCGATTACCGCATCGCGTCGGACGATCCGGCGACCAAAATCGGTTTGCCGGAAACGACGCTCGGGCTTGTGCCGGCCTGGGGCGGTTCCACTCGACTTCCGCGTCTGATCGGAGCCGATAAAGCAGCCGAAGTGATTTTGAAAGGGAAACTCTACGGCGCGAAAGAAGCCCTCGAGCTCGGTCTCGTCGATGAAGTGGTTTCGAAAGAGCAGATGCTCGACGCCGCCCGCAAGAAATTGCAGGCAGGCAAACGCAAACTGGAGGGCGGAGCTCCCGCGACACCGCCGACGGGCTCGCAGGAGCTCGCCCCTCCAAAGATGAGCGGCAACGCGGCGCCGGGTCGGGCCTACGAAATTATCAAACGCAGCGGCGATTCTTCCATCGAGGAGTCGCTCGCCATGGAAGTCGACGCCATCAGCGAACTTGGCGCGACCGATGCAACGCAAAACCTGATCCGCAATTTTTTCCTGGCGGACAAATATCGCAAAGGCTCCTCGAAAACCGCGCCGGACAAGATCATGCACGCCGCGGTGATCGGCGCCGGCATCATGGGTTCTGGTATTGCCCAATGGCTCAGCTCTCGCGGCGTTTCGGTAATTCTGCGGGATGTGGATTCCGCAGCGATCGATCGCGGACTTGCGAACATTGACAAGACTTACGCCGACGCGGTGAAGCGCGGCCTGATGAATGAGACGAAAGCGAAGGAGGGTCGCGCCCGCATCGTCGCTTCCACGCAACCGGGAATGATGCGCGACGTGCAGATCGTGATCGAAGCCGCCTCGGAAAAGCTCGAGATCAAAAAGAGAATTTTCGCGGACCTTGCGGCGAGCACTTCCGAGACTGCGATTCTCGCCACCAACACGTCCGCACTGCCGATCGACGAATTGGCGACGAGCACTGGTTCGCCCGCGCGCGTCGTCGGGCTTCATTTCTTCAATCCCGTCAGCCGGATGAAGCTGATCGAAGTGGTGGTCGGGCGACAGACCTCGGATGAAATTCGCGAGCGCGCGCTGGCGTTCGCGCGACAGATCGGCAAGCTGCCGGTGCTCGTCCGCGATTCGCCCGGCTTTCTGGTGAACCGCGTTCTCTTCCCGTATCTTCTCGATGCGGCCGAAATGTTTCAAAGCGGCGTCAGCGCCGAAGAAATCGACCGCCCGCTTCTCGAATGGGGGATGCCGATGGGCCCGTTGCGATTGATCGATGAGATCGGCGTCGATATCACGGTTGATATTGCCGACACGCTCGAGAAAGCGTACGGCGCCCGCGATCGCGCTCCGGAAATTCTGCGCAAGATGTATGAGGCCAAAATGCTAGGGCGCAAATCCGGCGGCGGCTTTTACAAATATGAAGGCAAACAGCAAACGCCGAATGAGGCTTTACAGGAATGGAGGCAGGAGTCCGGCGAAAATTTCGCGGCGGAAAATATCACGAACCGGCTGACTTTTCTGATGGTGAATGAAGCGGCGCGTTGCCTCGAAGAAAAAGTGGTCGCGACCCCGGAGGATGCGGATTACGGCATGGTCCTGGGCACTGGCTTCCCCGTTTTTCGCGGCGGGCCGCTGCGTTATGCCGAGAGCTTCGGCTTGAAGGAACTCGTCGCGGAAATGGATGGAATCCACTCGCGCGCCGGCGAGAAATTCGCGCCGTGCGAATTGCTTCGCAAGCACTCCCAGGACGGAACTACATTTTATGAAAGGTAGGGACGTATGAAATCATCGCTCGAAGCTCCGGAAAAACAGATCGCGGAAGAAACCAGC
Source organism: Verrucomicrobiota bacterium (assembly GCA_041167565.1). Taxonomy (GTDB): domain Bacteria; phylum Verrucomicrobiota; class Verrucomicrobiia; order Chthoniobacterales; family UBA10450; genus AV80. The sequence goes on from JBEEHU010000177.1 coordinate 7,801, forward strand.
GCAAAGCCCGCGCCAACGCCGCAGGCCTCGGTCATCGACACGTCAAAGATGTCGGCGGGCAAAGCGGCCGCGCTCGACCTCGCCGAAAGCTCCCGCGATCCGCTCGACGAACGGGGCAGTTTCGCGAGCAATCTTTTCATCGGCCGCTACGATTTCGATCGGATTTTTCCCTGGCCATCGCAAAGCCCAGAAGATCGCGCCGCCGGCGAGAGCTTCCTGGCGGAACTCAAAGCCTATTTGCACGAAAACGTGGATGCAGATGAGATCGATCGGACCGGCGAGATCCCGCAGAAGAACATCGACGACTTGTTCGCGATGGGCGCGTTCGCCATCAAAATTCCGAAGCAGTACGGTGGGCTCGGTTTGTCGCAGGTGAATTACGGCCGCGCCGCGATGCTTCTCGGGAGTTGGGACGCGAACCTGACCGCGCTGGTTTCCGCGCACCAATCGATCGGCGTGCCGCAACCTCTCCTCCTTTTCGGCACGGAAGAACAGAAAGCGAAATATCTGCCGCGCGTGGCGCGTCATGAAATCTCGGCGTTCGCGCTCACAGAATCGCACGCCGGCTCGGATCCCGCGACGATGAGCCTGCAGGCCGATCCCACCCCTGACGGGTCCGCATTCATCCTCAATGGCGAGAAACTTTGGTGCACCAACGGCCTCAAGGCCGGCGTGCTCGTCGTCATGGCGAAGACCGCGCCGAAGATTGTGAATGGGAAGGAGCGCAAGCAAATCACGGCGTTCATCGTGGACGTGGATTCGCCCGGGCTGACGATGCCGCATCGCTGCCATTTCATGGGTTTGCGCGCGCTTTATAATGGCGTGGTTAATTTCAAAGACGTCCGGGTGCCGCGCGAAAACATCATCGCCGGTGAAGGCAAAGGCCTGAAGGTCGCGCTCACGACTTTGAACACCGGACGCCTCACCATCCCGGCGGCATGTGTCGGATTGTGCAAACGTCTCCTGGAAATTTCGAGAAAATGGGCGTCCGAGCGCGTGCAATGGGGCGTCCCGATCGGGCAGCATTACGCCATCGCCGGCAAGATCGCGGAGATGGCCGGGAACACTTTCGCGATGGAAGCGATCACGTTCCTTACCTCGGCGCTCGTCGATCGCAAAGCCGGCGATCTGCGAATCGAAACCGCGATGTGCAAAATGTGGTCCACGGAAATGACTTGGAAAATCGCCGACGACGCGATGCAGGTGCGGGGCGGACGCGGCTACGAGACCGCGCAATCACTGGCGGCGCGCGGCGACGAACCGACCGCAGTCGAGCGTTTCCTGCGCGATTGCCGCATCAACACCATCTTCGAAGGCTCCAGCGAAATCATGCGCCTCTTCATTGCGCGCGAAGCGCTCGACCCGCATCTGAAAGTCGGCGGCGCGATCTTCAACACGCAGTTGCCGATGGCGACTCGGATCAAGGCGATGTTCAGCTCCGGCTCGTTTTACACGCGCTGGTATCCGAAGCAGTGGTTCGGCGGCAGTCCCGGGAACGTAGAGCATTTGCACGCGGATCTGCGCGAGTATGTGAACTACGGCGCGTCCACCAGCAAGCGGCTCGCGCGCGGATTATTCCACGCCATGATGCGCTTCGGCCCGAAGCTCGATCGCGAGCAACTCCTTCTCTCCCGCTTCGTCGGCGTCGCGACCGAATTGTTTGCGATCAGCGCGACCTGCGCCTTCGCCCAATCGAAAATCGACGCGGGTGAGCCGGCCGCGGAGATTCTCTCGCTCGCGCATTACTTCTGCCGCTCGGCCCGTTCGCGGATCGATCAGCACTTCGCCGGAACGAGCCGCAACGCCGATCTGCGCGGCTACAACCTGACGCAGGAATTGCTCGCCGGTAAGCACGAGTTGATGCGTCGCGGAATTGTTTGATCGGTCGGCGACTCTTTCGAGCCGTCCTCCCTCGCTGTTCTTCAGGTTCCATTTGTTAGGCCCAAGCCGGCTCGCTGGCATTCCGGCTGCTAAATCAACTCCAGTGCAAGCGTTCATTTTTCTCGGCGTCGGGATCCTTTGCGCCCTGATAGGCCGGGCTTTGATCATCACGGCTGCGTTCCGGGTGAGCTTCTGGTGGGGCGTAGGGGTCCTCGTTCCATTCGGCCCGATGTTTTTCCGCTTCAGCTATCCGGACGACGTCCAGCGAGCCAGAAAGTTTCAACTCGCGGCTATTCCATGCTACTTCTTTTACACTTTGCTCGGCCCAGGCCCAGGCCTTGCGCGGACCCCGCAATCCTATTATCAAAGAGCGTTCGTCAAACCTTCCACAGCCTCAACTGGCTATGGTTTGGAGAAGCCGGCGCAAGCCGGGAATAATCCGGCGCGGTTGTAAGCTCAAAAATCGAGGAACGTCAGGCCGCCAGCGGGCGAGAACTGGAGCGGCTGCGCCTGAACGCGGAGGCGCTCAAGGTCCGCAAGCGGGATCTGCTGCGCAGCGATGTCGAAGGCAATCGCGCCTACACGCGCGATCTCGCGGAATACAATGCCGCTCTCGCAAAAGCGAATGCGGAGAAGGCCGCGCTCGCCGTGCTCACAAGATAGCGCGCCCATCTCTCACCTGGGGGTCGCTCGGTTGACCAATTCAGCCCTCCCCGCTAACCTCAGCGGATGAGTATGCCGCCCGTGCTCACCGAAGCGGCCCGCACCTCGTCGCGGCGCTCCCTCGGCGAGAACAAACCAACCGCCGATCACAAAAGTCGCGACGCGTCCGGCGTTCTCCAGACCCTTGAGCAACACGTTCTCCTCGATGGTTTCAAGATCGTGATCGATCTCCAGAAAAGCCGCGGCTCGTACCTGCATAATTCGGTCAACGATCAGCCTTTGATCGATCTCTACGGTTTCTTCGGATCGAATCCGATCGGGTTCAATCATCCGCATTTCGAGCGCGCGGAGGTCAAAGCCGAGCTGCTGCGCGCGGCGCAAATCAAGATCGCGAACTCGGATGTTTACTCGGAAGACTACGCGGAATTTGTCGAGACCTTCACGCGGGTCGCGCCTCTTCCTCCGCTTGAGCGCTACCTCTTCATCGAAGGCGGCGCGCTCGCGATCGAGAACACGCTCAAAGCGGCGATGGATTGGAAGGTGCGCAAAAACATCGCCGCCGGTCATGGCGAACGCGGCTCCGAGATTTTACATTTCCGCCAGGCCTTTCACGGACGCACCGGCTACACCATGAGTCTGACGAATACCGATCCGCGCAAGACCGATCTTTTCGCCAAGTTCCATTGGCCGCGCGTTTCCAATCCCAGCGTCAATTTTTCGCTGCCGGAATCCGAGCGCGAAGCCGACGCGATCGAGCGCGAAAAAAAGTCCGAGCAGGAGATCATGAAATTCGTCGGCGAGCGGGGAATCGACATCGCCGCGATCATCCTCGAGCCGATCCAGGGGGAAGGCGGCGACAATCATTTTCGGGGCGAATGGTTCAAGACGCTGCGTCGCATCTGCGACGAAAACGAGATGCTTCTTATTTTCGACGAAGTGCAAACCGGGATGGGCACGACGGGCCGCAACTGGTGTTGTGAGCACTTCGGAGTCAAACCGGACCTGCTGGCGTTCGGAAAAAAGGTCCAGGTCTGCGGGGTGATGGCCGGACCGCGGCTCGACGAAGTGAAGGACAATGCCTTTCGCCTGCCCAGCCGGCTCAACTCAACCTGGGGCGGCAATTTCACCGACATGGTGCGCTCGACGCATTATCTGCGGGTCATCGAAGAGGAGAATCTTGTCGCGAACGCTGCCAGCGTCGGTGCGCACTTCCTGAAGTCGTTGCAGGAGTTGCAGCGTGAAGAGCCGATCGTGTCGGCCGTCCGCGGACGCGGCCTCTTCATCGCCTTCAATCTTCCGGACGCGAAAATGCGCGATGAATTCTGGAAAGGTCTCTTCGATCGTGGCGTTCTCGTTTTGAAATCGGGCGAAAGCGCGATTCGTTT
>JBEEHU010000178.1:0-27114 GCA_041167565.1 Verrucomicrobiota bacterium
TTATAGTCCACCCACAAACCACCCATGGTGTAATGGACCGCCGGGTAAATCCGCATGGGGCGCTCGTAGGCATTCTCGCCGGTGATCTTTTCGTAGATGTGAAACAGGTTCCCGTACCGTTCTCGGATCGTGTTTTCTCCGAGCCGCGCGATCGCATCCGCGAAATCGAGATAAACGCCGCGCCCGCTCTCGCCCACGCCGCGGCCTTCGTCGCAAACTTCCTTCGCGCTCCGCGATGAAATATCGCGCGGCGCCAGATTGCCGAAGCTCGGATATTTTCGCTCGAGATAATAATCGCGATCGGCTTCCGGAATTTGGGCCGGCGGCCTTTTGTCTCCGGGTTTTTTCGGAACCCAAACGCGCCCGTCATTGCGGAGCGACTCCGACATCAACGTCAGTTTCGACTGATTCTGTCCGGTGACCGGGATGCAGGTCGGGTGGATCTGGGTGTAGCAGGGATTGGCGAAGAGAGCGCCTTTCTTGTAGGCACGATAAGTGGCGGTGACGTTGCAGCCGCGCGCGTTCGTCGAAAGATAAAAGACGTTTCCGTACCCGCCGGTGGCGAGGACGACGGCGTCGCCGGCGTGCGCTTCGATTTTTCCCGTGACGAGATTGCGGGTGATGATGCCTTTCGCGTGGCCATCCACCAGGACGAGGTCGAGCATCTCGGTCTGCGGAAACATTTCGACCGTGCCCGCGGCGATCTGGCGGCAAAGCGCCTGATAGGCGCCGAGGAGAAGTTGCTGGCCAGTTTGTCCGCGCGCGTAAAAGGTCCGCGAAACCTGCGCGCCGCCGAAGGAACGGTTCGCGAGCAAGCCGCCATACTCGCGCGCGAACGGGACGCCCTGTTCGACGCATTGGTCGATGATTAGGTTACTAACTTCGGCGAGCCGATAGACATTTGCTTCCCGCGCTCGGAAATCGCCGCCCTTGATGGTGTCGTAGAACAAACGGAAGACGCTATCGCCGTCGTTCTGATAATTTTTCGCGGCGTTGATGCCGCCTTGCGCGGCGATGCTGTGGGCGCGTCGCGGGCTGTCCTGATAGCAGAAGCATTTCACGTTGTAGCCGAGCTCGCCGAGGGTGGCCGCGGCCGCTCCGCCGGCAAGCCCACTGCCGACCACGATGATCTCGAATTTCCGGCGATTGTTCGGGGCGACCAGCCGGGCGTGATCCTTGTGGTTGGTCCATTTGTCGGCAAGCGGACCCGCTGGGATCTTGGAGTCGAGACTGCCGATCATAACTGCTGAGCCGGCTTCACGAGATGGAGCAAGACGGCGGCGGGGATCGAGGTGTAGCCGACAAAAATCAACCAGGCAAAAATGCGACCGGCCGTCGCCAGGCGCGGCGCGAGTTTCTCGTCATTCACGCCTAACGACTGGAAGAAACTCGAAGTGCCGTGGCTCAAGTGGAGCGCGAGGAGAAACATCCCGAGGATGTAAAAGCCGGAGACGTAAGGATTCTGGAACCCGTAGACCATCATCGAATAAACGTCGTAACGATTCAGCGGGTCTGCCTTGAGGAGGAGGAAACGGGGGTCGGTGACGCGCACAGTGAAGTGCGCGAGATGATAGAGGATAAAAGCGAGAAGGATCAATCCGCTCAGGGCCATGGAGCGCGAAGCGAACGTCGCCTTCACGTGGTCTTTCTTCTTGTAGCGCACCGGACGGGCCCGGCGGTTCTCGATCGCCAGATTGATCGTGAAAAAGATATGAACGAGCACGTTTACCAGCAAAAAAATGCGGATGACCCAGAGCAGGGGACCGAGGGCGCGCAGATGTTCCGCGTACGAATTCACCCAATCCGGGCCGAGAAAAATCTGCAGGTTGCCAAGGAGATGGCCGACGACGAACGCGATCAGGACCACGCCGGTTACCGCCACGATCATTTTTTTGCCGACGGATGATCGATAAAAAGAAGAGAGCGCGGTCACAGGCTTGGCAGGCTCCAGCCGTTCGGCCGCTGGATAGCTGAAATTAGAATTCGGCCTTTGCGTGTCAAGCTCCCGCGGCAGCCGGACTTCGAAACGCGATGGTTTGTAGCGAAACGACCTTGCGAAAAGGAAATTCGGCATAGGGCCGGCCCCCTCGCCAATTGTGATGACCCTGCGCCGAAAGGAAAAATGTTTCGACGTCCGAGCGAAGCCGATCGACGAGCGTTTGAAAAGGTTCCGCAGCCGGTTGGCCTGCGAGGCATTGCTGCTCTGCGAGAATCCGTTGCGCGTTTACCAGATCGTGTGCCTCGCCGACGCCTTGCAGGATAAAATCGAAACAATGGATCGATGCGCCGTTCGGCGAGAGGAATTGCGCGATCGCTTCGAAGCTTCCCGGTAATACGTTTGGCGGAATATGCTCGAGAACGGACACGGAAAAGATTGCATCAAACGACGCGTGGGGGAGCGCCGTTATTCCCGGCCGAAAATATTCCCGGACGATTTTGACCTGTGGGAAGCGTTCGACGTAGCGATCGTAGTCGGTCGGGCCATTGCCAAATCCATCATACGGATCGACGAGGGTGACGTCGTAACCGAGTTCGGCGAGAAAACCGCTGACGATCGGCTCGCCACCGCCGATCTCAAGGAGGCGCGCGGGTGGCGGTACCGCGCCGAGGATCGCTTTGACGGCCCAGGGCCGCTGGACATTTTTCAGGTCGCCATCGAGCGCCGTAATCTTCGGAAGTTCATCCCGGCTTTCGCAAAAGTCGCGAACCGTAGCATACGAGATTCCGACGGCGCGGTCGGATTTCGAGAAACGCTCGACGATGGCCGCCGCCGTGGCTGAATTAACGAGAGGGCGTTGCGGTTGCGACATTCGCGTGATTTTTCGGTTTGAGAGCATTTTCCTCGTAAAAGGCTGTCAAGGCGCGGGCATTGTTCCGCCAGTTAAAGTGTTGCCGGCAAAACGCTGTCCCTCCCGCGGCGAGGCGCTGGCTCAGCTCTTTATTGCGGCGCAGTTCGAGCACCGCGGTCACGATGCCAAGTGCGTCGACCTTATCCAGCACCCAGGCTTCTTCGCCATGGCGGACAAAACGCCCAACGTTGCTGCGCGGAATAATCACTGGCCGTCCCATGGCGAAGAACTCCGGAAGCTTTCCGGGCAGCCGGAATTCATTAAAGGTATTGTTTGCGCCCGGTTGAACGAGCACATCCGCCAGGCTGAGGATGCCCGGAATTTCCTGATAAGGCACATGGCCCAGCTCGATCGAAATCCAGCGGCCCCATTCTTCATCCGGTCCGAGGAATGGACAGAAGTCGCTTCCGGTCCGGACGAGGCGCGCGGGGGTTCCTTCCCGATCGAGGATGGCGGCAGCAAGATAAAGGCTGCGAACGTCGCGCGCGTTGGCGGAGTGAACATTGCCGGTATAGCAAAGGACCACGGTGCCCTCGGAGATGCCGAGCTGCTCGAGCAGAGCCGGATCGCGTGGTCGCGGGTAGAACAGCTTCTCATCCGCGCCGGGCCAAAGGATGAGCTTTGGAACCTCTCGCGGCACAAAACGCTCCAGGCGATCCATGATCATGGTCACACCAGTCGCGGAAGCGATGAAGGCGCGATAGTTCCGCGGATGCGAAAGGTTCGATGGAATCTCAGAATGCGAGCGAACGAGCTTCTCAAACGCCATCCCAAGATTCACTTCGAGGATCAGTTCCTCGTTGTCTTCCAAATGAACAAAAAGAGAGAAGTCGCAGAAGCCGGCCACCTTCTCGCAAAAGAGACGGACATTTTCGCGCGGTGTCCACGCATGGACAATCTCGGGCGGGCGCCCATTGGGAAAGATGCCGGACCAATCTCCGTCGACCTCTTCGAAGCGCTGCACGGAATAGTTTTGGTCCCCCAAAGCGACACCGCGATCGCTGCCCTTGGGAATGGCCACCGCCGTGGAGTGGCCCAAAGCGGCGAGTTGGTTCGCGAAATTATGGACGTGGACGGCGCTGTTCGCGCTGAAATCGTGATAGAGAACAAAGAGAATATTGCTCATGCCCGGGCGGAGCGGCGGCTGTAGTCGCCGCGTTCGAGGTCAAGGTTAGGATTATAGTAAGGATCGCCGCGCTCGATAAGTTCCTCCCATTGATCGAGCAGAAGCATCCGGTCAATAATGTCGTAATAGTAGTTTGGCCGCGAAATGAATTCGTGATGGTGGAGAAGCGCCCGAGGCGTGCAGATGACCCGAAGCCCGCGCGCGCGTAAACGGAGACAAAGATCCACATCCTGGTAGGCGGTGAAGAAATGTTCGTTGAATCCGCCGATTTCATCGAAGACCGATTTCCGGGTCATCAGGCAGGCGCCGGTGACGACCGAGACCTCCCGGGCGCAGGCCAGGGTACCCGCGTAGCCATCCGCGTCGATCGGGAAGCGGCGCATGGTGTGATCGGCGGTGCCGCGCATGCCGAGCGCCACGCCGGCGTGCTGCACGGTGCGATCGTCATAGGCGAGCAGCGCTCCCGCGGCGCCCACGTCGGGCTGCTCAGCGTAGTAAGCCAAATGCTGCAACCAATCTTCCGCGATGACTTCGGTGTCATTGTTCAGGAAAACTAGGAGCTCGCCGGCCGCGGCTGCCGCTCCCTGATTGTTTGCGCGTGAGAAATTAAAAGGATTGGGAAAAGGAATTCGGCGAACGGGATATTCTTTCATGAGTGCGAGCGCGCGTTCGTCCGAAGTCTCGTTGTCCATCACGATGACTTCAAAATTGGGATGCGAGCTCTTTTCGAAAACGCTCTTTAGGCAACGGCCAAGGACCTCGGGAGAATCTCGAGTCGGAATGATGATGCTGGCCCGGGCGTAATGTTCGCGACTCATCGGAAGGATCTTCAGCCGGTGCGGCAGCTTCGACTGCTCGGCTTTGGCGGGGAGCTTGGTCCGCGCCAGGTGCGCGTTCACCGCCTGGGCCTGGAGGGCGCCGATCTGCGGCTTGGCGTCCGTCTTCTGGGCGATGCTGCCGGGAGTCTTTCGCCAGTGGTAAAGGACCCGCGGAATGTGCCCGATCCTTGGCGCGGCCTCAGTCAGGCGCAGCATGAATTCAAAATCCTGCACGCCATCGAAAGCGGGGTCGAACCTGGTTTCCGCCGCGAGGTCGCGCCGGACACAAAGCAAGTGACCCACATACATCGCACCGCGGAAATATTCGGGGGACCAGTCCGGTTTAAAAAAGGGCTCGACCAACTCGCCCGTTGCGTCGTCGAGCTTGTCCTCGTCGGAATAAATAATGTCGTAAGCTTCGCTTATTTTCTCCTGCATATCCTCGAGGGCGCAGGGACGCAGAAGATCGTCATGATCGAGAAAACAAACGTATTCGCCGCGGGCGAGATCGAGCGCCTTATTGCTGGCTGCGCTGATGCCGCCCTTGGCGGCGAACTCGACGCGCACCCGTGGGCTCGCGGAGCTGAGCATTTCGAGCAACCTCTTTGTCTCACGGTTGTCCGAACCATCATCGACAATGCACCATTCCCAATCGGTGAACGACTGATTGAGAAGGCTCAACGCTGCCTCGGCCAGCCATTCCGGCTTTGAGTTATGGGCCGGGGTAAGAATGCTGAAGAGGGGATCATCCGTCCTCACGCGCCCGGCGTCTCGCTGAAAGGCCGGCTCAAGGAACTCGAAAGCTCTGCTCGCCGAAAGCGATGGCAGTTTCAGGATTCGCTCGGCCGCTCCGCCGACTTCTCCCGAGGCAGCCCCGTCCAATTCCGCTTCGTCTTCGTCTTCTTCTTCTTCTTTTGGCTCTCTCTCCAGCTTTTGTTCGAGGAAAGGCCGCCATTCCGATCCTTGTTCGATCACTTCAAGACGAACAGTTGAGATTCCCGTCGGCACTTTTAGTTCGATTGTGAATCCGCTGTGGCGCGCCTCCGGATATTCGCGAAAAGAACCGGAGACATCCGGTCTTTCCAGTCCATACCGGGCAATCCGGGATTTGCTTCCGATCTTGGCGCGGATTCCCGCAATTTGTTTGCCGTTACGCGAGAAACACCAGCCTTTGATCAGGAGAATTTCCCGGCTGGTTTTCCATTGCTTTGGCAAATCAAGAGCAAAGGCGAGATCGTCGGTAACGGACTTGGGCTTGCCCTTTCGCGACCGATTGAACAACTTCCAGATCGGCTTAACGACTTTCCAAGCTGCCGACCGTTGAATTTGCTCGAGAAGCTGATCACGGCCTTTCAATTTGGCGGTTACGTCCGCGCGTCTCGCCTTCTGGTCCCAAGCTTCCCGCTCCGCCCGCTGGAGTCGAAAGTGAATCTCAGCGGCGTCGCTCTGCAAAAGATGAACCAAGGTCTTCAGCGAGCTAAGTCGTTTGTGTGCTGCTTCCAATGCCTCCGTGCGGGCGGGCGCGTTCGCCGGCATTGCCCAATGCTTGCGCAGATCGATCAACGAGCGTCGCACGTGATCCAGCTCGGTGTTTAATTCCCGGAAATGATCGTCCTGGTCAGCCACAAGAATAGGGGAGAATCGGAGTTCGAGGCGCGAAGCAAAACAAGCTTCGCAGCATAAATTTTTGAAGGCACGGCTCAGTCACAACACGAGTAACATTATTCAAAACCGAGCTATTCACAACGGCTTGAGTTTCTGAGGAAAATTCCGAGCCACAACGCGAACATCAGTATTCCGAAGCCGGAAAGGCACAATGAAATCGTGAAGTAGCGTGGCCAATAACGAAAGGAGAAGTCGTACTCACCCGGCCCTGGGAGGAAAACACCGCGAAAAGCGGAATTGACGCGAAAATAGCTCGAGGCCCTGCCATTCACACGTAGTTGAAAATCGCCTTCCACGTACGGCTCGGTCAAAACCACCACGCCCGGGCCGGGGGCGGTGACCTTGAAGGAGGTAGTGTTGTTCGTCAGAGCATAATGTGTCGCCGGAACAATCACGGGCGTTGCTTTTGGAGTTGTGGCGAGGTCTCGAAGTTCAGGCCGCGACTCCAGCTCTTCCTTCGCGATGGCGGCGAACGGCAAGCCAGGTCCAGTCTTTAACAATCTTACGAAATCCTGCTCCGCATCGTAAGCGATTAAGCGATCGCTGAAAAAAGCGCGCGACCAGACCTTTGTCGATTCGTAGACATCGAGATCGAGAGTGGCGATTTTCTTTAAGGAGGGAAACGCCGCTGCCTTGGTACCGCCTTCGCCGAGAAAATATCGAAGGTTCAACATGTCGGTTAGCGGCAGATTTGTTCCCAATTGGTTATCGATCACGCCTTCGTCTCCATGGCTCGAGACGAACCTGACCCCATAGGCGTCCATCAAGCTGCGGTAGTATTTGTTTAACAATGGATCCATGCCGTCGATTTGTTCGACCGCGATAGCCCCACCGTAGCCCGGATAAAGATTATTCCCGAACCCCACAGCGCGGAATGGTTCGGGCGACCCATTGTGAATGAGGGCGAGGGCAGGGGAGAAGTCGGCGGTAAGTTTTGTTCGAACCTGTGGGTTCATGACGGAGCTGTCGAATGGAGTTATCAGGTGCATTCCATGACGCCAGTGGAGAAGAACAAAGATCAGCGTTATGAGACAGATTTGCCAGGAGCGCCCGCGCCTATTGCTTATGACGAGTCTGCCGATCACGGGCGCCACCGCCAGCGCGAGCACGAGAAGTGCGGAATATCCCCAGAAGAAGTTCGATTTCGGTATATGCTCACCAATCTGGAGCCAGGTCTTGGTAGAACGCTGCACTGCTTCGGTCGTCCCAAGGTAAACCGCCAGGAGACCGGCGAGACAGGCTAGGACCCGCAGGTAGGTGCGCTTGAAATCCGGCGCACGGCAATCGCTCCAGAAGGTTTGGATCCCAAAGCCGCCGATGACTAACAGGCAGAGGATCGCAATGGAGGAAAAGGCATTATCCACATGATGAATGTTGCCGAGAAAAGGAAGCCGAATAAGGAACGATGGAGGAACAACTCCAAAAGTGACAGCAAGCGCAAAGAGACAGGTGATTCCCACGCCCCACGAAAGCCTTCTGCTATCAGGCTCCTGCTGACTAAGGCAAAACCATAAGACGGCTCCCAGGATCACAAAGTTCGAGGAAGGATCGAAGTTTTCGTCGTACTTGTTGAATTGGCGGTAGAAGATATCGTCGAACAAACCAAGGAATAAGCTCGGTTGCAGTTGAAAAACTGTGGCGGTGCCATAGTAGGTCCACGAGCTTCGAAGCGTGTGTAAGAAAGTGATCCAAATGGGAGCGGCAATCAGGATGAACAGGACCTGTGCGCTAAGGGCCTGGCATAGTTTCGCGCCCTTCCCAACAACTCCCCTGGCAAGCAAGAGAGTCAGGCAACCGGCAAGGTTTATCCCGGGCAATAGGATGTAGGCATCCTTAACCGTGCCACTATTAATAACGCACCAATCAGCCAGAACCAGCACCGCAAGCCACGCCGCGGTCGTCCGGCGGCCTCGTGAGTCCTTTAGCTTGAGCCAGCAGAGCAAGATCGCGGGCGCGTAGCAAAAGCTGAAAAACGCAGGGTGAGCGTACCGATACGAGAAGAACCCTATGAACGTTGAGCTGGCGGTAATGATGGCGGCCGCAGGAAGGTGTCTGGTGAGTTGAAGCACGCAAAGTCCAACGCAGGTAGCGAAGATGAATTTCGCAAGAAGGTACTTTAAGTCCCACCAACCCACAGAACCATTCGTCAACAAAACGAGCAAATGGAGGGGGTCCCCGAACATGGATTGCCCCTGGCCCAGCAATGGGACACCGCAGAAATCGTATCGGTTCCAGAGAGGCAGTTCGCAGTCTCTAAACAATGATCTGCTTTCGACGACGGAAACAGGCCAGCTATACCACATGGCGGCGCCGAGATCGGCTCCCCTCTGATCGTCTGTTGCTGCTTCTGTGGAACCGGGCACGGTCGGCATTTCCCCATAAAGCAGGAAGGTCTGGCTATGGTTGTTAGGAGAAAGAAAACTTTTCCCGAAGAAAACAATTGGATAGCAACTCAGCGCAACCGCAAGCGCTGCGGTCGCCAGCACGACCTGCGAAGGATGCGTCCGAATCCAGTCGGCAACCTCGCTACTCCGGTACCACCGGACAGGCCCAACTCTGGACAACAAAAGGGGGACAGTGAGGCCCGCGACGATCGAGGAAATAAGGAATGAAACCAGGAAGCGTCGCAGCAGCGTCCGGACCGAAGCCCCAGCGGCGTTTTTCAAGATGACCGGTCGTCCCAATTCCAGGATGAGCATCGGATGGTCGTGCGCCGTGGAGGTCGTGAGAGTAACTTCAGTTTCGCTGACTTGGAATCGGTCGAGCTCTGAGGAGGCTTTAATTTGGCGTAACGGGATTGCTCGTAACAGAGTGTCTCCGCGATCAACAATGCGAGCCCGAGAAAGAACGATGGTATTATGACTTTGATCGGTCGGCTCGAACCTCAAGTTCGCATATCTTCCATCGGTCAGTGGAAACTTGTAGGTAGCTTCGGCGTTGCCAGCTTGAATGGGCAGGCGAATGGAAGCACTTCCGTCGACTGCAGAAGGGGTATCGTAGTAAAGCCGCGCGAAGCCAGGCAACTCCGATCGCATTGTTATCGCGAAATAGAAAGCCGGCGGTTGTAGTCGGGGCCAAAAGGTAAAGGCGATGGCGGCGACCGCACCAAGAAGGCCGGCCATCCATATTCCAGTCCGGGAAAAGTAAGGCTTGGCGTGAGAAATCATTCGCGTGGAAGGTATGTGCTCAAATCAGTCTAAGCACGACGAATCGCTGCCACTCAACACCCTGGTTGTTCAGCGATATCCCGCCGCGACCCTATCGCGTCCGCCCTCGAGATGATCGATGTTTTCCGCCCTGCGTTGAAGATACCCAATCGCTCTACTCGAATATGTAGACTTCCACGACACCGACGCCGGTTTCATTCTTACCTCGCAAGATGGCGGTGTAGTTCCCCAACGGCAGTCCTGTGCTGAAAATGGCGGACTCCCTGGAATCGGAAGGTCGGAAATTGACGGGGAGTTCCGCGGCTCGCGGCGACTGGGCCCAGTCATCGTTTGTAATGATACCACCATTGGCGTCGTGCACTTCGATCACCGGGTCCTGCAGCGGATTTGTGATATTATAAGGCGGTCGGGATAGAGAAGGGCCGAGGCCTCGCACGACTACTTTCGTGGCGCCAGGGCCGCCGAGATAAATGAAACCGCCAATCATGACGTCAGGATCTGTCTTAACAAAGCCCCGCGTGCTGATATTGGCGAGCGTGGAGTCCTGGATAGCATCGAGATCGTACACTTCGACCAACCCGATGCCGGGGCTTCCATTCGCACCAACGATCGCAGTGTAAGAGCCGGGATTGAGCGTAGCCACGATGGCTGACTCCAGGTCGTTGGTAGGAGGAATCGCGGCCTGGATCTCTAGCGCCTGGTCCGCTGGGATCACACCACCCACTTGCGTGACTCGCCAGTTATCGTTCCGCGCGATAAGCGCGCTGGTCCCGTCATGCAATTCGAGCGTCGGATCCTGCAAAGTGCCCGCCAACGGCGCGGATGGTCCGATCGCACGAATGATAACTCGCTTTGGTGTCGGCCCGACAATAATGAAGCCACCGATCAAGACATTCTGCCCTACTCCCACCGGGAGTCGCGTGGCGACGTTCAAGGCCGTTGCCGGAGGCGGAACGGTCCCGAATGAATTCGAGCCGACGGTGAGAGTATGCACTCCACCTCCCGCATTGGCGAGGACACCCGAATTAGCGCGGCCTGTGCCATCCACCAGGGTACCGCCTACGCCATTGGATGCATAGGCCACGTTAGTTGGGACGGGCAATGCTTCATCCGGATCGCCCGTCCGCATCGTCGTCGGTGGCAGCGTGAGAATAGCTCCCAGGCTGGGAGCGGCTCCTAGCACAAAATTTGGCGATGGCGCCTTTATATCGGCCGATCCATCCAAGTGACGCACTGTTAAAAGGTTCAACTGAGCCACCGTTTGGCCTCCCACCAGGTCGCTGACATAGGCATCATTGGGGGGCGAAAAAAACTGGTTCGAACTGTATTGCAGTCGATTGTAGGCGCCAAAACCACCAGGCTCGCTGTCATAAATGACAGCGCCAGATCCGTTGTTACTGAAGACGCAGTTCCTAACCAACCCCGTCATGTCAGTAGCGGGGACCGATCCATTGGCGCCGCCTATGCCGGCGGTAATCGCGGTGCCGTAGATCCCGCGGGTGAGTTGGTTTTCAACAAAATTACAATTCGTTAGGTTGAGCGTGCCCCCGAACATGGTGATGCCCGCCCCAGCGGAGCTGGTGGTGACTTGAGCGATCGTTGTGTTTCGCATTGTCACGGCACAGTTTTGGCCGAAGCGAAACCCGCCGCCGTAATTGCTGGCGTTGCAGTTTGCGACCATCACGTTGTCCGCGGTGAGCGACGCGAAGTCCCCCTGGAAAGCGCCTCCCAGGCCCGATCCGAGTGCATCATCGCCGATCGCGCTCAAATTCATGAAGGCAACGCGTGTGAGGCTGACCGCGGCGCGGTTGCTCTCCGCGGTCCCATCGCGCTTAACATAAAAGGCCGCGAGATCGCCAGACGCAAAGATGCCACCTCCACGGCCGGCGCTGTTGGTTCCGAGGACACCCTGAATCAAAGTGTCGCGGACCGTAAGCTGGGAGGAGCGCCGATTGATCTTGCCGTTCTCCGTGCTGGCGTCCTTGTTGTCGACCGAAAGTGAAATGATGGCGCCACCAATACTTTCGTCGTCGGCACTGCCGGTAGCCTGATTGTTTTTAAAAACACAGCCAACGACTTCGACGATCGCCCGATAACTGCCGAGGGCGCCTCCCAGCCGGGCGGTATTACTGGTGAAACGGCAATTAAAGAATTGAGCGGTGGTTTGGTCTTCGGAGAAGACGGCGCCACCGATGGCAGGCGACTCCACCGGCCCGCCCGATCCCCGGACTGCCTGGTTGCCGGTAAAGGTGGAGTTGCTGACGACGAGCGTGGTGGCAGGAGTCGTAACGGGATCTTTCCACGGGCCGTAAGCATAGATAGCGCCGCCGGCTAATCCGGCTTGATTGTTGTCGAACCGGCAATTCTCAATCCGAAGCAAACAGGCGTTTGCCTGGATGGCTCCGCCGGCGGAATTCACATGGTGGTTGGCCAGGTTCGAGCGATTGCCGGAAAACCGGGAATTATTGATGAAGACCTGCGAATCGAGCGAGCTGAAAGCCGCGCCGTAATTTGGCGAAGTGTTGCCGGTAAAATTGCACGATTGGAACAGCACCTTAGCGGCGTTAATCCAAAGCCCTCCGCCGCCGGTGGTCGTACCGTTGGCGGCATTATTCTGGAAGGTGCAGGAGATGAAGATCGCTTGGACGTGATCCAGAGTCATCGCGCCTCCGATAAAGTTGCTACTGGAAACGCCGTTTAGAAAGCTGATCCCCTGAAAAGTGATCGGCTTCTGTGAATTTGTGAAACGAACAATATCTGTCCCGCCTCCGCCATTGAGCGTCACGGCGGCTCCGGCAGCAGCACGGATCGTGAATCCGGCAGTCGGGTTGTAAATGGTCCAGCTGCCTCCGGGAGCGGCGTAAGTTCCGGCGGCGAGTTCGATCACGGCGCCCTCGGTCGCAGAATCGATTGCCTGTTGAAGACCGTCGGCGGTGGAGACCGGCACAACGGCCTCAGCGGACACTCGCACGACGGTAAGGGTCACTACGGCGACCAGGAGCAAATTTCTAAATAGTGTGATCATCTTTTTTGATCCTATCAGATCAATCTTCAGATGTATGCGGATTTCTTCTGTTTTTTTAAGCAGAAGTTCAGCCGGACTCTTGACAAGGATGGGAATCGGCGCGGAGTCAGGGTCAATTCGACATGCGTTGGAGAATGCATTTCACAGCCGGCCTCCTTTACGCGTATGGTCGCGTTGATGTTATCCGCGGAATCCCGAAATTTTTCGTGGCGTGAAAACTGGCTGGTAGCGCTCGCGTTCTTGCCGCCGCTTGTGCTCGCCATCCTCATCGTCGGGAACTGGGTCAACGTTCCCCTACTGGATGAATGGTGGACCCCGGCGCTGCTTTTCAAGGAATATTTCGTGGACGGTCAGCTCAGCTGGCACTCGTTGATCGCGCAACATAACGAGACACGGGCGCTGATTCCCCGCCTGATCTTCCTCGGTTGTGCGTCCCTCTTCGGCTGGGACACACGCGTGACCATGGTTCTGAGCTGGATCTGTTGTCTCGCGATCCTGTTTGGGTTGGTCCGTCTTCAGCGACTTACGTTACCGCTCCAGTCCCAGGGCCGTGTTCTTCTGTTATTATTTTTCAGCGCGATCCTCTTTTCGCCAAATCAATGGGAGAATTGGCTGTGGGGGATCCAGTTGGTGGTGTTCATTCCGCCTGTTTGCCTGACCGTCGCTCTGCTTATCCAACGCAGCGGGATGTCGTATGGACGAAAAGTAATTCTCTGCGCGGCGCTCTCCTTTATCAGTACGTACTCGTATTCGAACGGGATGATTTGTTGGTTCCTGGCTTTCCCTTTTTTCGCCAGCGCCCCCCAGGATCGATCGCCCGAACCTGGCCTCTTGCCAGTATCCAGGAAGTGGCGAATTTTCTGGATCGCCGTTTATCTCCTCCTGGCGGCCGGCAGTCTGTTCCTTTACTTCAGGGACTACATTCCGCCGGGTAATTCTCCCTCCGCGAGGTTTGCGTTACTGCACAAGAGAATGGCGCTCCAGTACTTGGCCGCCTGGATTGGCAGCTCCTTCGCCCGCGGCACCGCCATCGTTCCAATGCGCCAGGCAATTTTCGTTGGCGGCCTGGCTTTGGCTGGGGTCGCAGTTGTTGTGTTTTCGCTCTGGCGTCAAAGACGGTCCTTGTTTGCGCAAGAAAGGTTCTGGCAATGGCAACCTTGGGCGGCCTTGCTGCTTTATGGCCTTTGCTCGGGCGTGAGCGCGACCGTGGGTCGGCTAGGAATGGGAATGGATCAAGCGCTCGCATCGCGCTACATCGGTTTTTCGGCCTACGTCTTCGTGGGACTGGGCGGTATGCTCGTCGCATTGCAAGGCCGGACGATTGCGGAATGGCTCCGGCGCTCCCCTGTGCGCCCCTGGCTTGTCGGCGTGGCGACGGGCGTTGTCGCCACCTTCTTTTTCTTCGATTGGTACGCAGGCTACCTGGCCTTTCAATCCCATCGCAAAACCGAGGAGGAAATGTTGATGACTCTTCGTTTTCTGCGGCTAATTCCCTACAATCCTTTGCTGTCCGGAGTCTATAGCGACCCCGATCGAATCCGTCAGGTGGCCTTTCCATTATTCGAGCGCAAGATTCTTCGGCAAGAACTTATCGGCCCCTGGTTGTTGGAGAAGGTCGCGCAGCCTGACGGGAATGAAGGAGGAGTTGTTACAATCAGACGCGAGCCTGACCATATTCAAATTCTCGGCTGGGCGATGCTTCCGGACAGGAAAGTTGTTCCTGATTGCGTGGTCGTGACCATGGCCGAATCTAACGGGGCGGAGCAGTTGCTGACCGCCTTCATCCCACGCCTGGTGCGGGATGACATTGCGAACGCGACCAAAAGCAAGGCGCTCTCGGAGTCCGGATTCGATCTCACTCTTCCGAAGATTTCCACTCCAATGACGCGCGTCTCAGTCTACGCGGTCAACTTAGAAAAGCATCAAGTCTTCCGCCTGAGGCAGACGCCGCCCTAGGGCACTGCGCATTCTGTGCTTGATTGACTTGCCACACCGTCCGATTGCTGGCATTTAGCTGATGAATGTTTGGGCGAAAAAAAAAGCTTAACCAAGAGCAGATCGGCGGCGACCTGGAGCGGGATGGATTTGCTATCATTGAATTTCCCGACCCGGAGATTCATAACATGGCCAACGAGATCTGGCAGTCGCTCCAGCCTCATTTTGACTGGGCGGCTTGGAAAGCAGGTCAGCTGAACGGCCTGCGTGTCCCCGATGCGTGGACCGTAAATGAGAATGTCCGCAAGATCGCGACCAACCCGGCCATCATCGATCTGTTGAGTGAGCTTTATGGCCGGCGGGCGTTTCCATTTCAGACGCTGAATTTCGCGGTCGGCACCGAGCAACACGTCCATGCCGACCTCGTGCATTTCTGCGCGGAGCCATTGCATTTTATGTGCGGCGTCTGGGTGGCTTTGGAGGATATCCGCGAAGGTTCAGGACCGCTTATTTACTATCCCGGATCACACAAATGGCCGGTCCTTTTGCCCGGAGATGTAGGTGCTCCGCAGGCCACCAAAGAAATTCCTTACGAGCATTATCATCTGCTTGAAAAAGCGTGGGAGGCAGAGATCGAAGCGCGCGGCGCCAAGCCGGCTCATTTTTTGCCCAGGAAAGGCCAGGCCCTCATTTGGGACGCCAATCTGCTCCATGGCGGAGCGCCACAAACCGACCGCTCGTTAACGCGCCACAGTCAGGTCACCCATTACTTTTTCGAGGGGTGTTCGTACTTTACTCCCCTCACTGGAGCGGTACGAGAGCCTGTCGCCATCCAGCCTCCTGTCCCCTCCGCCCGATGAAGGGATTTGGGCAGAATTAGGCCTGCCAAAAAGAAAGCAGCGCTCGAGCCGTTGATCGGCTCGTTTCCGTTCCGGTCGTGAAAAAAGATTTTTATTCCGAATACTTCCAGGTCGAAGACAAGCATTGGTGGTTCGTCGGGCGCCGCAGGATTTTGTTAGCACTCCTCGATCGCTTTCTCCCAGAACCGCCGCGTCCGCCCAGAAAGATTCTCGATGTTGGGTGCGGAACTGGAACAATGTTGCGCTACCTGGCTGCTTACGGAGAGATCCAAGGCGTGGATGCGGACTCGGAGGCTGTGCACTTCTGCCAGATGCGGGGCCTTGAGAATGTTTCCCAGCTCGCCGGGGAGGCGATTCCATTCGCAGACAACAGCTTTGACCTCATCACTATGTTCGATGTCTTGGAGCACATCGAGGATCACAGCGGTGCGCTTCGCGAAATCTTCCGGGTACTGAAACGCGATGGCATGCTCGTCCTCACGGTTCCGGCCTATCGCTTTCTCTGGGGCGCTCAAGACGAAATCAGCCACCATAAGCGGCGATACCGTGCCTCTGAAATCAAGCAGCGACTGCACGAAGCGGGAATGGTCTTGATAAAACTTTCCTACTTCAACACGCTGCTCTTCCCGTTTATCGCCCTCATACGGCTGGGCAGAACATTCAGGCGCCGGAGGGCAGAGGAGCTAAAGTCTGATTTCACTCTCACGAGCGCAGGCCCTGCGAACGAGCTTCTCGCTCGCATATTTGCATGGGAACGCCACTTGGTGGCGAGATGGGATCTGCCCTTTGGTGTTTCCATTGTGGGCCTCGCCCGAAAAAAGGCATAACCTGTTGCTAAGGATGGAGCAAAGCAGCAGCGATTCGAACCACATGACGAGCGGACCAACGCGTCTCGTTTCGCTGATTGTCCCGCTCTTCAACGAGGCCGCTGTCATCGAACAATTGCTGACACGAATCGGATTACTTGTCGAAAGCGAACCGGGATATCGCTGGGAAATTCTGCTCGCGGATGACGGGAGCACGGACGACTCGGTCGCTAGAATCGTTGAGCATCACTCGCAGGCTCGCGCGCCCATCCGCCTTCTCAGGCTTTCGCGAAATTTTGGGCACCAAGCCGCGTTGACCGCTGGATTGATGGCGGCACGGGGAGATGCCGTCGTTTTACTCGACGCTGACTTGCAGGACCCGCCGGAACTCATCGGATCCTTCCTGCGCAAATTTGAAGAGGGATATGACGTTGTCTACGGCGTCCGGCAGACGCGGGAAGGCGACGCATCGAATAATTTTGCCTACAAGATGTTTTACCGTTTGTTCCGCCGGGTCGCGGAGATACCGATCCCACTAGATGCAGGTGACTTTGGGTTGATGAGCAAGAAGGTTGCGTCGCTGGTAATTGCAATGCCGGAAAGGGATATCTTTCTGCGCGGCCTGCGCAGCTGGGTTGGTTTCAGGCAAATCGGGATTCCATACGAAAGGCCCGCCCGCGTCGCCGGCGCGACCAAGTACAGCTTCAGCAAACTGTTGCGGCTCGCGGCCAGCGCGTTCTTCGGCTTTTCCTTTCTCCCTCTGCGGATCGCCACGTCCCTGGGTTTGATCACCGTCTTTCTCGCGCTCTGCTATTCAGTGTTTGCGATTTGTGCAGCTCTTTTTTTTCACAGCGCACCGCGCGGATGGGCTTCCGTCATCGGAGTGATTTCATTCATGGGAGGCGCGCAGCTCGTCTGCATCGGAATTCTCGGCGAGTACATTGGCCGGATATACAAACAGACGCTGGGAAGACCGCTCTTTATTGTAGCGGAGGAACGAGAATTAGCTGCCGACTCGGACTCGCAAACCTGATATGCCCGCCGCGCGTAGGGCTTCTTCACGCAAGCGAAGAGATTAATTCCTGCTTCGAACCGGCAGGAACAGAATCGATTAGCCGCGCCTATTCGGATTTCCCGTTCGCAAAGTCGTTTCACTCCAGACCATGGTTAGAAAGCGCTGAGGGTGCGGTCGAAGCTGAGCCGCACGACCAGCTTGGATGACGTCATCAGAGTGTCGCTGCCCAGTAATAGGCATCTTACTCTCGCATTCGGAGGTTGCGGCACAGCCCCATGCCTACATATTTCGGGATTCGTACCTTTGAGAGAGAGCTACAACGCCTGGGCACGGCGATCGATCGGTTGACAGTCAGTCCAGATGCCGCAAAGGCGCCCGAATCGACCGACTCGGCCATCGCCGAAGCGCGACTCGCTCTTGATTCCCTGGAGCGGCGACTGCAATTCGCACAGGAAGAACTGTTGCAGAATCAAGCGCGCGCCCGTGAGGCTTCTGAGTTGTCATGGCAACTGCGAAGGCGGCTTGCCGATATGGCTGCCAAGTCACGCGAGTACGCCGAGCGGCTGTGGCAGATTGAGACCTCAGTTGTTTGGAAAATCACCAAGCCGCTGTGGAAGCTTTTCCGTCGAGGTCGCCGTAGACGGCCGACTCAGTATGACAACTCCGAGTTTGACTACGCTGTCGAATGGCCTCGTGATTGGAAAACCAGCCGTCCGAAACTGCTGATCGAGGGCTGGTGCTTTCTGCTCAACCACAGGGAACTGTCGGGCGTGCGAGCACAAATCGGCGGCGGGGTGTACATAGCGCAGTATGGAATTGAACGGCTTGATTTAGCACGGAAAGTGAGGGACTTCCCCGCCGCTCGCCACAGCGGATTCAGCGTTGAGATCCCGGTTGCTTTTGGGAGTTCGATTCTGCAGCTCGAAGCCATCGAAGACGGTTGCGAGTGGTGCCGCTTTGCGGAGCGCGAGATTGTCCGCCCCTCGGCCAGCGCGATCGACGACGTCCCGTTGCCACCACATCGGCTAATGGTCGCAGTTGCTGGCCACGATGATGACGAAGAGTTCAGGCGTAGCCGAATCAGTGGAGCGAAGCAGATGTTGCAAGATTTGACCATTGCGGGAATCGATCGCGCCCGGATCGTCGACCTTCTCGACTTCGGCTGCGGGTGCGGGCGCTTTCTCGCCGGATGGCTCGCACTCCAAACGCCAATACGCCTCTACGGTTGCGACTACAATCCGGAGCTCGTCCGCTGGTGCAATGCCAACCTGCCGGGCGTCTCGGTCGAAGAAAACCAGCTGGGCAAACCCTTGCCCTACCCGCCGAATTCGTTCGACCTGGTTTACCTCATATCGGTTATGACTCATCTGACCTTGCGCGAGCAACAACAGCTGGTCAGCGAGTTCCGGCGTATCGTAAGACCCGGTGGTTACGTTTACGTGACCTTTCACGGTGAGCCGTTTTACGAACGACTGTTTACCTTAGTGGAGAATGGCGAGGAGCAGTTCCGCAGAACCGGCTTTCTGATCGGCGCTGATGACGAAGAAGGCACGAATGAATGCTGGACCCTCCAGTCCCCCGAAAACGTCATAGGTTTGTTTCAGGGATTCACACTCATAAAACACTTCCGCGCCAGCGAGCGGGGCCCCACCGATGTTGGGTCGTGGCAGGACTCGATGATTTTCCAGGCCTAAGCTGATGATATCACATCGATGCTTTACGCCGGTGCCGACGTCCACAGCGATCGAGTAGCCTGCGACCGCAACCGGCGGTTGCTACGTAACGTGACGTCCCGCCAAGCTCGGTCGCGGATACCGCGCGGGGTGTTCAGCGTCGGCAAACATGTTAACGCATGCGCACCGGCACGTATTGACTTAGCGCTGTTTGCGCGATCCCGAGCTGTCCTGACTGGTTGTCTCCGGCGACGAAGACCGCGCGATCTGAGTTTCGGATCATCACACTAAAACTCCCTCCGGCGGCGAGATCGCTGATGTTGTTCATGTTGTCGGGTCCGGCGTTCATTACCACCGGCTGTGACACAGCGATGGCGGTGGAACCTGTGCCCAACTGCCCCCGGCCATTGTAACCCCATCCATACACGTTTCCGTTCTGACTATGGGCGATGCAGTGAGCAGATCCGGCCGCAATCGCATCGATCCTTGCTTCCGGGTCGACGCCGATAGGTGTCGCGATGGAAAGGGAACCGCCAGCCGGAAGTCCAAGCTGTGAAAATGCATTGCTGCCCCAGCCGAAGACCGTCCCATATCTGGCTCGTGCGATGCAGAATCCGGAGGAACCGCAGGCCACCTCGCTCGCGCCGGCAAACGGAGCGCTCCCGTGGATAGCGTCAGCCTGAATGACCTGGACGGGATACGAACTGTCCTTCGTAAAACCATTCCCGAGCGCGCCGTTCGCCCCAGCGCCCCAGGTCCAAACGTAGCCGTCAGCATCGATCGCGGCGATAGTTCCTCCACCCGCGGCGATTGACACAATGCCAGTGAGATAATCGTTGGGCGCGGAACTTTTCTTTACGCGCGCAGGAGTGAAGCGGGACGTGGTTCCGCCATCACCAAGCCTGCCGTTCCAGTTCACTCCCCATGTCCAAACCTGGCCCTCGATATCCATGACCGCATAGACGCCTGCGCCAACGGCGACAGCATATTTACCGCGGCGTAATGGCGTTGTGATGCGAGTCGGTATCGGAACCTGAACGGGGCTTGCGATGATGCCACCGCTGCTTCCGTCGCCGCGTGCCCCATATTGATTCGACCCCCATACCCACAACGAACCATCGTTCTTTACGGCGAACGAGGTGTAGTCCCCGGCGGCAACCTCTGTGACCGCGTTATCTAGGCTGGAGATCTGGGGTGGGGTCGAAGTCCCGAGCTGGCCAAAGGTGTTTTGGCCCGAAGCGTTGACGATTCTGTTTGTATTCACCACCAGATGCTGCATCCCAGCGGCTGGTTTCGCGACTGTGCTTCGGCCTTCGATGCGGCCGGCACCAACGTAGTGGTCGATGGCGGTTTTGTAATTTGTGGCGCCAAAAAAGTTTGCGACATCGGGATTAAGCTGGAGGTATTGCGAAACCGAAAACGTTCGCGAGGCCGTCAGTCCTTGAGGGATACCTTGCGTTATCCAGTGATCTTCCGCCTCTCGCTCAGTCGCAAACTGGAGGCCGTTGATAGCCTGATAGTCGCGCCGATTATATACATCCGGATCGAGCGCCCGGAATTGTAAGTGAAGATTGATCAGGCTGCTCCTTACCTGGTCCAGATTGCCGATCACGAGATAGGCTCGATCGGTCGGGTACCAACCCGGGCCGTTATAGCTGTCGTACCGGTTAATGCTGCCGAACTGGACACAAGCAAAATCCGGATCAGGCTGACCCGGGTTTTTCGGATCGGGATTATTGGGATCTGGCGGAACATTGCTCCAGAAATTGATGGTGCCGGGTTGGTCGTATGGTTGGAGCTGTTCCGGCGCATAGAATGCCAGCGCATAGTTGCCATCGGCGGTGGACATCACCTTGATACGGTCGTCTTCGCCACTCAGCTCTCGAACGGTTCTATAATCTCTCGAAACAACATCGTAGGACCGGATCGACGCGAACTCATAGGGCAGGACCGCCGTGATGTTGTTAAGACCTTTCTGGACCTTCTCGGGAATATACAGGTCTACGAGGACCTCAATCACATTCGGAATAAATGTCCCGTCGGCCCCCGAAAACCCGATGGTGACTGTTTTGTGCGCGAGGAATTCCGACAAGGGCCCCGTGTAAGCCGGGCACTGTAACCACAGCGCAGGGTCACCGCAGAAGTCTAATGGTGCTCGGCTATCACGTTCGTGCAAATACCACGCCATTTGCGTCGTGCTCTCTAACCGGTTGCCGCTGGCGGTGAGTGCTAACAACTTGCTGGAAGTGGTCTGGAGGTGTCCATCAAACCAACTACCGGTCTCGTACGGGTTGTAGCATTGGAAGCGATTGAAGAATTGGAAATTAAGCGACAACTGCCGGCCATGATCCCAGTTGTTGATAAACTCTTTGTTACCCCAGCGAATCGACGATACGGCCCCAGCAAACTGACTCGAGGTGCCCACGCTCAACGGTTGGCCAAAGACCAGACCCGAAGCACTGATCGTCGCGTTGCCATTAACCTGGGCGCGTGCACCCGCACCTCCACAGAACAAGAGGACCGTGACAGCGGCGATTGCAGTGGGGCGCTGAAGAGATCGCATATTAGTTGATCTGGTAGGCCTCGATCAACCCCACCCCGGTGGTGTTGCCTTTGCCGCGCACGATCGCTGTGTAAGCACCCGGACTAAGCTGGCGCAGGATCGCAGCTTCCCGCGGATCGGATGGCTGCAGGTTCGCCGGAATGGAGGCGCCGCCGTCCTGGCTCTCTTTCCAATCGTCGTTGAATGCGATGAGGCCGCCCTGGCCGTCGTGCAGTTCGAGCGTTGTGTCCTGGAGCGCGGTCGGAATGCTGAAGGGAGCGCGGGACAGGCTTGGGCCGATCGCCCGAAAGACCACGGTCGTTGTTCCGTTCCCAAGAACAATGGTGCCGCCTATTAAGACGTCGTCGCCCTGACCGACGAATCCGCGGGCGGAAATGTTCGCCAGCTTCGAGTCCACCGTCAGGTCAAGATCATAAACTTCCAGCAGGCCGACGCCGGTTGTTCCGCCTCTGCCGGCGAGCACAACGGTGTAACCGCCCGGCGTCAGGCTCTTCACGATTGCAGACTCATAGTCGTTGGTCGGCGGGATGGCCGCTTTTAGCTCGTCCTGCTGGGTCTCTCTCCAATTGTCGTTCACGACGACCCCGCCGGATGGCTCATGCAATTCCAGCGTCGGGTCGGCCAGGTTTTCATTCACCGGCAATAATGGGCCGAGCCCGCGCACGGTGATTCTCTTGGGCTGCGTTCCGGTAATGATGAAGCCGATGATCACCACGTTATCACCGGTGCCGACGGCGAGTCGCGTGGAAATGTTGGCCAAATGGATTGTGGGGACCGGATCGCCCGCAATGATGAAAGTCGGGCATGCGACGAAGGTCAAAAACGCACCTGCTGCCCAACTCGCCATCCGGATTAAAACGCTCATCTTCAAGACGGGCGATTTATAGCAGGGGCGTGGCCATTTGCCATGAAAATATTACGCAGTTTGTTTATTTTAATCCTGAACGGGAATCCAACCGGGGAAGACGCATCCGCATTTTGCTGAGTCGATTCCATCATTTGCTGCCGGGCTTGATCGCAGGAACTCCGACGAGATCAGCCGGAAGCGCATCCGCAGAAAAAGTCTCAACGCGCATTTCCATCAGGCTGACCAACGGACAGCCGAAGTCCGGCCGCTGACCGCCGCTTCGATCGACGATCACACCGATCGCCGCCACTTGGCCGCCGAGCGCACGCACGATATCGACCGTTTCCTGCACGCGCCCGCCGCGAGTGACGACGTCTTCGGCCACGATGAATCGCTCGTTAGGCGAAATCTTGAAACCGCGCCGCAAGACAAGTCCGCCCGCCTCTTTCTCGACGAAAATATGCCGCTTGCCGAGAGCGCGGCCGACTTCGTGCCCGACAATAATTCCACCCAGGGCAGGGGAGATGACGGCGTCGCAGTCGATCCCGGCCAATTTATCCGCCAGCCGTCCGCAAACTTCCGCGGCCAGGGTCGTGTGCTGGAGAAGCAGCGCGCACTGGAAAAATTGGCGGCTGTGCAGCCCCGAACGCAAAGCGAAATGCCCGTCCAGCAGCGCGCCCGTCCGGCGGAAAATGGCCAGCAAGTCTTCGCTCATCAGCCCGACGTGTCGCTCGCGGTCTTCCCCCTCGATTGATCGCTGTCGTCGAAGGCGATCGCTTCGATCTCGACTTTCGCGTTTTTCGGCAGCGTGGAAACACCCACGGTTGAACGCGCGGGCGGTTGGTCGCTGAAGTAGGTCGCGTAAACTTCGTTCATCTTTTGGAAATCGCCGAAGTCCGCGAGGAACACGGTCGTCTTGACCACATTCGCGAGGGTGAGCCGCTCCGCCTTCAAGATCGCGGTCACGCTATCGAGCACGCGGCGAGTCTGCTCGGAGATATCCTCCGACACGATCTGCCCGCTCTGGGGATCGAGCGGAACCTGGCCGGCGCAAAAGACGAACGAACCGGCGCGGACCCCCTGCGAGTAAGGTCCGATGGCGGCCGGAGCTTCGTTGGTGGAAATGATCTTCTTCATCCGGCGACCTTAGCGGCAAAGAGTGCCTCACACAACGGACACAAAGGATCACAAGGGGTTTAGACAGCACCAGAATCCCCAACCTTCGTGCTCCTTTGTGACCTTTGTGTGAGAATTTGGGAGGCGTCGTTGCGCCTTCCACGGTTGTTTCTGAACGAAATCCGTCAATATTACCTCCCTCATCATGGTTGGCTGGATTTTAAAGAAAATACTCGGGTCGAAAAATATGCGCGAGATCAAGCGTCTTATGCCGCTGGTCCGTCAGATCAACGAGCTCGACGAGCAATTCAAAACGCTCTCGGACGACGATCTGCGCGCGAAAACCACTGCCTGGAAAACGGAGTTGGCTTCCATTCCCGAGCTCCAAGACCAGTGGGCGAAGCTCGACGAAATCCTGCCGGAAGCATTTGCCGTCGTCAAAAACGCGGCGCGCCGGCTGACCGAGCGCCAACACACTTTCACAGTCTGCGATCAGCCGATGACCTGGAACATGGTGCACTTCGATGTGCAGCTCGTCGGCGGCGTCGTTTTGCATCGCGGGCGCATTGCCGAAATGGCGACGGGCGAAGGCAAGACGCTCGTCGCGACCTTGCCGCTCTATCTGAACGCGCTCACCGGCAAAGGCGCGCACCTCGTGACGGTGAACGATTACCTCGCGCGCCGCGACGCCGAATGGATGGGGCAACTCTACAGTTTCCTCGGGCTGACCTGCGGCTGCATTCAGCACGACGAATCACCGGACGACCGCCGCCGGCAATACGGGATGGACATCACCTACGGCACGAACAGCGAGTTCGGCTTCGATTATTTGCGTGATAACGGCATGGCCACGACGCGCGAGCAGCAAGTCCAGCGCGGTTACAATTACGCCATCGTCGATGAAGTCGATTCCATCCTGATCGACGAAGCGCGCACCCCGCTCATCATCAGCGGGCCGTCGACAGTTTCCACTCATCAGTACGACAAGTGGAAGCCGCTGGTCGATCAGCTCGTCCGCAAACAAAACATGTTGTGCAACCGGATTGCCAGCGACGCGCTGGAAATGTGGCAGCGAAAAAAGTCTGAGGATTTTGACCCAACAATTCCAGAGGGCGCAAAGGCAAGCAATGCTGTAGTCGCCTTCGCCAGAGACCTACGCATTCATCTGACCGAAGCGTTTCCAACTGGGCGGAAAAAGGTCGAAGGCAAAGAGGAAATCTTCTACACCGAAGCCGATATTCGCGCAGCAGCGGCAGAAAAGGATCCTGGCCTGCTCATGTTCAAGGTGAAGCTAGGTCAGCCGCGGAACAAACCGCTCCTGCGCATGATGGAAGACCCGGAAAAGCGCAGGGCGATGGACAAGGCGGAGCTCCAGTTTTTCCAGGACACACGCAAGGAAGAATTGTTCGCGCTCAAGGAAGAGCTCTTCTTCACGATCGATGAGAAATCGAACGAGTCCGATCTCTCCGAGCAAGGCCGCGCGTTCCTGAATCCGGACGAGCCGGATTCATTCGTCCTGCCGGATTTGATCAGCGAGTTCACCGAGATCGATCTCGATCCGTCGCTTTCCGACGAGGAGAAGGAGAAGGCGAAGGTCGAGCGCCAGCAGCATTGCGACGCGCAGGCCGAGCGCATCCACAATATCTCGCAGCTCTTGCGCGCCTATTGCTTGTTCGAAAAAGACGTCGCCTACGTCATCGAAGAAAACAAAGTCGTTATCGTCGACGAATACACCGGCCGCAAAATGCCGGGCCGGCGCTGGAGCGACGGATTGCATCAGGCGGTGGAAGCGAAGGAAGGCGTCCAGATCGATCGCGAAACCCAGACGCTCGCCACGATCACGATCCAGAATTATTTCCGGCTCTATCACAAACTCGCCGGCATGACCGGAACGGCCGACACCGAAGCCGCCGAGTTTCACGACATCTACAAGCTAGACGTCAACGTCATCCCGACCAATCGCCCGGTGGCGCGCAAGGACGCCAACGATCGCATCTACAAAACGCGTCGCGAGAAATACAACGCCGTCATTAACGAGATCAAGGAACGGCATGGGAAAGCGCAGCCGGTCCTGGTCGGCACCGTGAGCGTCGAAGCGTCCGAGTTGCTCAGCCGAATGCTGAAGCGCGAGAAAGTTCCGCACAACGTCCTGAACGCGAAATATCACATGCAGGAAGCGGAGATCGTGCAGCGCGCCGGACAGGCCGGGACGGTGACGATTTCCACGAACATGGCCGGCCGCGGCACCGACATTAAGCTCGGTGAAGGCGTGGCGAATCACGGCGGTCTCTTTGTCATCGGCACCGAGCGGCACGAATCGCGCCGGATCGATCGGCAGTTGCGCGGCCGTTGCGCGCGGCAGGGCGATCCGGGTGGCTCGCGCTTTTACGTCAGCTTCGAGGACGATCTCATGCGCAACTTCGGCGCGGCCGATCGGATGACGAAAATCATGGAGCGTTTCGGGCTGGAGGAAGGCCAGGAGCTCGAGCATCCGTGGTTGAACAAATCGGTCGAGACCGCGCAGAAACGCGTCGAGCAGCGCAATTATCTCGCCCGCAAACGGACGCTCGATTTCGACGACGTGATGAACAACCAGCGCGAGGTCGTTTACACCTATCGCAACGACACGATCGATTCCGACGAGCCGCGCAAGCTGGTCTTCGAAGTGATCGATGAAGCGGTTCCCGGGAAAGTGCAGGAATTCCTCGGCACCGGCGCCGCGGGCGAGGAGCCGAATTACGGCGGGCTTTTGAACTGGGTGAACGTCACCTTCCCGCTCGGCTTGACCAAGGACAAGGCGCAGTTCGAAACGCGCACGGTCGACGAAAACGCGCAATTTCTGATCGGGAAGATCAAGGAATCGTACGAGCGCAAATCGAGTCACGAAGAACCAACCGCCGTGAAGAGTCTCGAGCGCTACATCGTCCTGAACGCGATCGATCGGCTCTGGCAGGAACATTTGTACGCGATGGACGCTTTGCGCGAAGGCGTTTATCTCCGCAGCTACGCGCAAAAGGATCCGCTGATCGAATACAAAACCGAAGCCTACGAGATGTTCGTGGAGCTGATGGCGAACATTAAGAACGAAGTGCTCCACAATCTTTTCCGGAGCACTTCGAACTTGCAGGCGTTCGAGAATTTCCTTTCCACCCTGCCGCAATTTCTTCTGCGCGAACACGCCCCGAGCGCACCGACCGCCACTGGCCCCATTCCGGGCCGCCATGGCGAACGGATGTCGGCCGGCGACGGTGTTTCGACCAACGGCGACGGCGCCGAATTGAAACTCGATCTCGCGCCCGTCCGGCGAGAAGTGCCGAAGGTTGGCCGCAACGAACCGTGTCCCTGCGGCAGCGGAAAGAAATTCAAGAATTGCTGCGGCCGCACAGCGTAAGCGGCTACAGAAGAGGCGGGAAGACCAACTCCAGCCTCCAATCCGGTGGGAGAGTGCGCCATTTCAGAAAAAGTTCGTCGATGCGCGCCCGGACTCTGGTCAACTCGTCGTCCGTCAACGCCCGCGGCGATGGCATTCCTCGCGCGTGAGCGAACGTCGCAGCGAGCTGATTGAACTCTTCGGCCGTGCTGATAGCGCCGCCGGCTCGTTCGGCGCCTAACGCGCCAACCATGTATTCCACCTCGAGCGCTTCGTTCG
>JBEEHU010000179.1:0-16139 GCA_041167565.1 Verrucomicrobiota bacterium
GACAACCGCTCCCTGAATGCGTTCGGGCAAGTCACCCGCCGTCAAATTGAGATCGATGTAATCGAACGCGGCGATGCGTTCATAACTTTGGAGAAGTTTCTCGTAGTCCTGATATTCGGGCGCGGACACCGGGATGCGATCGAGTCCCTGGTTGGTGAACTTTTCCCAGATCAGAACGAGGTCCTGCGGCGCTTTGTAAGGGAGCGGCCGGATAAGGAGTGCGTTGACCAGGCTGAAGATCGCGGTGTTCGCGCCAATCGCGAGCGCGACAGTGATGACGGCGACGGCGGTGAAGCCGGGAGTTTTGAGGAGGCTGCGAAGGGCGAGACGAATTTCGTGAATCATGGGACGGAATGCCGAAGCTCGAATGACGAATAACGAAGGAATAAAATGACGAATGTCGAAGTGCCGCGCTCGCTTCGGTATTTTGGCTTCATCATTAATTCGTCATTCGTCATTCGAAATCGTCATTTTCCTTATTCGTAGCGCAACGCTTCCATCGGATCCAAGCGCATGGCGGCTCGCGCGGGCAGGTAACACGCCGCGAGTCCCACCACGAACAAGATAACAGGCACGAGTGCGAAGCTGGGCGGGTCGTGCGCGGAAATTCCATGCAGGCTGCCGGCCAAAAGCTTGGTCAGGAAATACGCGCTCACAAATCCGATCACGAGACCGGTCAGGACAAGCCGGAGACCCTGGCCGGTGACCAGTCGCAAGACGTCGCCGGTTTGCGCGCCGAGCGCCATGCGGACTCCGATTTCCTGGGTGCGTTGCCGGACGGAATACGACATCACGCCATAAAGTCCGAGCGATGCGAGGAAAAGCGCCAGGCCGGCGAAGACGGTGAAGAGGGTGCCGAAAAACTTCCGATCCCAATACGATTGGGCGAGCACTTCGTCCATGGTCAGGACCCGATAGATCGGCAGCTCCTTGTTCACCGACAACACGGTGGTGCGGGCCACGTTGGCGAACTTGGCGGGATCTGTTTTCGTCCGAACCATCACGGACAGGAAACGCTCGGACGCCTGATCTTGCGCGAAATAAGCCGCGGGCATCGGACGCCGCTTCGTCAAGCGATCGTAAACTACCGGCCTAACGATTCCAACGATCGTCGCCCACTTCGGCGGCTCGCCCGATTTTCCCAGCGTGCGTAACTGGCGGCCGATCGCTTCCTGGTTCGGAAACCACGCGCGGGCGCCGTCCTCATCGATCAAGACCACGCGCGGCGCATCGCGATTGTCCGCGGGTGTAAAGTCGCGTCCTCGCAGCAGTGGAATGCGCGCCGTCTGCAAATAGCCGGGAGTGACGGTGAGTTGGCGCATGTTGCGCGCGTCCTGAAGTTGCTTCGGCTCCGGTTCGCCCTCGAGGACAAAAGCGTCGATGCCGATGTTTCCCGACGCCGGTAGTGAAGTGGTCGCGCCCGCGGATTCGACGCCGGGCAAATTCGCCAGCTTCGGAATAAGCTGCTCGAAGAAACGCGCAGGAGAATCTTTGTCGGGGAATTGCGCTTCGGGTAATCCGACGCGGAAGGTCAGGGTGCGGGAAGGATCCATTCCGATATCTGTTTTTTGCAGATTCATGAAGCTCCGCATCATGAGGCCGGCGCCGATCAACAAGACCAGCGCGAGAGCGACCTCCGCGACGACCAGGGAATTGCGGATGCGCTGGCCCTTCGTTCCCCCCGCTCCGGTCCGGCCTCCTTCTTTGAGTGCGTCCACCAAACGCGGATGCGAAGCCTGGAGCGCGGGCAACAATCCAAAGAGAACGCTGGAGACCGCCCCGATGCCGAGCGCAAAGGAGAAAACTCTCCAGTCAAAATCGAAATGGATCCAATAGGGCACCTCGTTCGGAAGCGCGGTCAGCATCAGGTCCACCCCCCAGACGGCGAAGAGCAATCCGAGTGCGCTGCCCACCATCCCGAGCACAATGCTTTCGGCCAGGAGTTGCCGCACGATCTGGCGCCGGCTCGCGCCCAGGGCCAGACGAATGCCGATCTCTTTGGCCCGGGTGGCGCCGCGCGCCAGGAGAAGATTTGCCACGTTCGCGCAAGCGATCAGATGGACGAACAGCACCGCGCCCATGACGAGCAGGGTGAGCGTCTTGAAGTTCCGCACCATCTCTTCGCGGAAAGGCGTCACATGCACACCCACGCCGTTGTTCGTCTCCGGATGTTGTACGGCGATGCGCGCCGTGATCGCTTCCAATTCCGCGCGCGCCTGTTCGATTGAGACGCCCTTCTTCACCTTGCCGATACAATCGAGGAAGAAATTCCCGCGCGGATTGTCCTTCTCATCGAATTGGAGCGGCATCCAGATGTCGCAAATTTCGGGGAACCGCCAGCCTTTCGGCATCACGCCGACGATTGTGACCTGCTTGCCGTTGATCGGAATGATTTTGCCGACCACGCCGCGATCGCCGCCGAAATGATTCTGCCAGATGTCGTAGCCGATCAGCGCGACCGGCGCAGCGTTGAGCTGATCTTCTTCAGGACGAAATTGTCGGCCGAGGATCGGCTGCACGCCCATGAAGGTGAAGGCGTCGGCGGAGATTTGCCCGCCGAGATAACGCTCCGGCTTGTCGCCGCCGGAGACTATGAATGTCGCCTCCTGAATCGCGGCGATTCCATCCAGCGTAGTGACGTTCTTCTTCCACTCGAGGTAATCCGGGAACGCCGTGCCCGCATTCTCCTCGGCCTTCTTTTGGAAAAACTGCGAGACGGCAACGAGCCGGTCCTGATCCTGGATGAGCGGCATCGGCCGGAGAAGGAGCGCGTTGATCGACGAGAACATCGTCGTCGACGCGCCAATCCCGAGCGCGACCGCCAGGACCGAGATAATCGTAAACCCCGGGGTCTTTACGAGCATCCTACAGGCGTATCTAAGATCTCGTAACATAGGACCCCGGGCTTGCGTTTACATGTCTAAGAAATACCTGACTGACACTTTGGTTAAGCCGCCATCCGATCCTCGACGACGCGGCCGTCGAAGAGATGGATGGTGCGATCGGCATGCTCCGCAAAACGGGTGTCGTGCGTGACCATGCAAATCGTCGCCCCGCCGGCGTGCAATTCCTTGAGCAGCGCCATGACGGCGTCGCCATTGCGCGAGTCGAGGTTACCGGTCGGTTCGTCCGCGAGAAGGATCGCCGGCTTGCCCGCGAGAGCGCGCGCCACGGCGACGCGCTGCTGCTGGCCGCCCGAGAGCTGGCTGGGCAGATGCTTTGCGCGATGGCCCATGCCGACGCGCTCGAGAGCTTCCAGGACGAAACCTTTGCGATCGCTCGCGCCCATCCCGCGGTAAGTCAGCGGCAGCTCCACGTTCTCAAACACGGTCAGGTCGCCGATGAGATTGAAGCTTTGAAAGATGAATCCGATCTCGCGATTGCGAATGCGCGCGCGATCCGGAAACGAGAGGTTCGCCACTTCGGTCCCCTTGAGCGAGTAGCTGCCGCCCGATGGCGTGTCGAGCAGCCCGAGGATGGAAAGGAGCGTCGATTTGCCGCAACCGGAAGGTCCGGCGATCGACACGTATTCGCCCGTTCGGATATCGAGGTGGATGCCGGAAAGGGCGTGCGTTTCCACTTCGTCTGTCAGGAACACTTTCGTGACGCCGTCGAGATGAATAAGGGTGTTATTTCCGTTCGCGCTGGTAGCGCGACTCGGTTGTTCGTTGATGGTTTCGGTTGAGGCCATGGTGTTGGGTTAGCTTGTCGTGTCGTGTGTTAGTTATGTCTTAGTTAAGGCGGATACGTTCGTGGGCGTCCATTGAACTGGTGTCGGAAAGAATGACCTGATCTCCCGGCTGCAGGCCGTTCAGGATCTCGATCGTGTTCACGGAGCTGCGCCCGAGTTTAACCGGCGTCCGGACGGCTTCAGAAGTGCCGGAGACCAGTTTGAAAATTCCTACGGTGTTGTTCTCCTGGCCAAAGGCCGGCCGGCCGACGTAGATCACGTTATCTAGACGTTCCAGCTCGATGGTTCCGTCTACACTGAGATCAGGCCGCGCGCCTTTCGGCAGGTCGCCATCGAGCGCCACGTCCACCGTCACCGTCCCCTGCTCCACCGCGGGATCGACGCGAATCACATGGCCGGCCACGATGCCGTTTCTCGTATCGATCGATGCAACCTGCGCGTTCTGGATGTCCTTCGCCTGCGTTTCCGCAATTTTGACCTGCGCTTTCAGCTTCGTCGGATCGGCAACGCGCGCCAGGTTATCGCCGGGTTTGATGCGTTGGCCGACTTGCACTGGCAACTGCTGGAGCACGCCGTCCATGCTGGCTTTCACATGCAGCGCTTCGACTTGATTCATTTTTAATTTCGCGAATTCCTTCGCCTGATCGACTGCCGCCTGCTTGGAAGCGATCTGCGGCTCAATCGAACTGCGGGAGAATTCCAGCCGCTTGTTTTCGATCGAATCGCGGTTGGCAAGTTCCGCTTCCTTGACCTTCGAGGTCTTGTAAACCAGCTCCGACACCAGGCCGTTCTTAGCCAATTGATCGTTAGTCTGGCGTTCCATCTTCGCTTGTTCGTACTCGGAATGGACCCGCGCGGTGATTGATTCCTGATCGAGCAGCTCGCGCTGCAAAGTCGCGCGTAAGGTAGTCAGTTCGGCTTCCGCTCCTTTGGCTTTCGATTCCGCATCACCGGCCGTTTGCTCGAGTTCCGGACTCGTCAGCTCCAAAATAAGGGTGTCGGCTTTCACCTCAGTGCCGGGCCAAACAATGATTTTCTCCACGCGGCCTTCGGTATTCGCCGCCACCCAACGGATATCTACGGGAACCAGTGTGCCGAGGCCGCGCACCTGGCGAACCATCGGGCCGCGCTTGACCGTATCGATCCAGACCGTCGAACGATCCACACTTGGCACCGCAGGCTTGAGCCGGGAGAGGGCGAAGGTGATCGCGATCAACCCGAGCACGGAGACTGCGATGATAATGATGCGCTTCTTGCGTTTTTGTTTAGCGACGTGCGGGCGCGGAACATCCATGGCAGAGGTAGTTTGGGTAAAACCGCTCGGGCGAACGATAGTGGTTTCAGCTTTTGCTTCCGAGCTTTGTCTCATCGCGATGATTTTGGGGCTAGATTGTCGCGAAGGAACGGACCAGATGAACGAGCGCGTAAGCGCTATTCAACAAAGGCACCGCGGCCGTTAACACGATCACGCTGAAGAAAAAGGCTTCACTCGCGAAACTCCGCCGGGCCTCGGTCTTAAAATAGTCCTGGCTGATCGCGCGAAAAGATGGCCGGCGGGAACCAAAGCAGCGGTCGCTGATATTCGCCATCGAGGTGCTTTGAAAGCTGTAGTCGATTTTCGGAAGCCTCGGGCCTCGGCGGGTGTTGGATTGGAATGTTGGTTTCATATACTTGTTCCTTCAATGGGATGCGCTGGGCACCCGAGTTGGATTCAAAATCTTTGTTGTTGCTCGCCCCCTATTGCAATGGCCGTGCCATGAGGTCCAACAAAGTCCTAAGTCTCACGCTGGTAGTTGGTTGAACGGACACGCGAAAAACTGAGACCGATGCAAAAGCTTCGGTTGTGGGATTTCCCTGTCCCGTTTGTGGGACGCAAGAAATGCTATTAAACAACCGCGTGTCATCCCGAGCCGCGCAGACGGCGAGACCTCACAGTCGCAGCACACGCTCACGCGAAGTATCACGCGCAATCCGATGAAGACGCCTGAAGTTTCGCGGTAGCGGTTCGATCACTTGCGAGGTCCCTCGGCGCGCTTCGCCAGCCTCGGGATGACCTCCGTTACTTCGGCAATCGCAACAACGCTTCGCACCCAGGCCCCGCCCGATTCGCGAGCGTCAACGATCCGCCATGCGCCTCGGCAATTTGCCGGCTCAACGCCAAACCAATTCCTGATCCGCCCGGTTTCGTCGTGAAAAACGGGACGAACAAATTTGTCGGATTCATGATGCCGGGGCCGGTGTCGCGCACAAACACTTCCACGCACTCTGGCATGTCGCGCCATCCAGTCGTGACCGTGCCCGAAGTCTCGAGCGACGCCTCCGCCGCATTATGCAGAATATTGATGAGCAACTGTTCCAACTGCGCCGCATCCGCCTCGATGGTCACATCGGCGCCGGCCACGACCCGGACCGCAATGCGCGTCTCGAGACTCGCGACCCGCCTAACGAGTTCACCGAGATCGACATTTTCTTTTTGCGGAGGAGGGAGGCGGGCCAGCCGCGCGTAGGCCTGCATGAAACGGCTGAGCGACTCCGCGCGCGTCGCGATGATGTTCAAACCGCTCCGGGCATCATCGCGCCAATCCGCCGGCGGCGGATCGCGCCGGATCAAGGTCTCCAGGCTCCCGGCGATCGACTTGATGGGCGCGAGCGAGTTATTCATCTCATGGCCGATCACGCGGACGAGGCGTTGCCACGCGTTGCGTTCCTCTTCACGCAGAGTGCGGCTGAGATCCGTCAACACGAGCAATTCATGGGGCAAACCGCGTTCGCGGAACGAACTTCGGCGCACGCCCCAGCGGCCGGAGCCACCGGGAAAACTCAAGGTCAACGGCGCGTCCTGGTCCGCATCCAGACAGACATCGAGGCCGAGATCCTTGCTGCGCCGGCCGAGCAATTTGTCCATCGGCTGGCCTAACAAGTCCTCGCCGGCGCGATTCACGAGTCGCAGGCGGCGGTCCGGATCGAAGGTGAAGACCGCCACGTCGATTTCCGCCATGATCGTCCGGAGCAAGGCGGTCGCTTCAAACGCACCAAGGCGTTGCAAGCGCAGTGTCTCGCCCAGCGCGTTTATCTCGAGCAGCGCTTCACCGAGGGCGTCATCGGCGCGGGCGCCGCGCGCCCGGATGGAATAATCGCCTTCGCGCAGGGCCGCGAGAAGGTTAGTCATCGTCTGCAGAGGACGAACGATGTGTTCGCGCGCATTGAGAATGAAGCCCAAACCAAAACTCGCGATCAAAAGGGTGAGGGTCCATTGCACTTTCGGCGTGTGATCGCCGAACCAAAGAAGGACCAGCGCAACCGTCACGGCCGGCGCGGCCGCGGCGAGGGTCAACCACGTCAGGCGGCCCTCGTGGGTAAGACGGTGCCGCAGTTTTTTGAACAGCTTCACCGTGTAGCTGCCGCCGTCGGTGTAGCTGCCGCCGTCACTGGCGGCAGATCGAAGGACGCTGCGATGTCACCGCAGACTGCTCTGCCGCCGGTGACGGCGGCAGCTACAAGAACATCACAGCCCATACTGCTGCAGCCGTCGATAAAACGCGCTTCGGCTCAGCCCCAATGCTTCGGCCGCTTTCCGGGCATTGCCGTCGAAACGAGAAAGCGCCTTCTTGATCAGGAACGATTCCACGTCCTCCAGGCTCATGTCTTCGAGCCGCGGCGTATCCGAGACTCCGCTCGTTAGGCCGAGGTCGTTCGCTTTTACCTGCTGACCCTGTGTCATCAGGACCGCGCGCTCGATCACGTGATCGAGCTCACGGACGTTGCCCGGGAATTGGTGCTGCATCAAAACATCGCGGGCCTTTTCCTCAAACCCCGACAGCGCCTTGCGGTAACGTTTCGCGTGTTGGCGCAGAAAACTGTTGGCCAGCGGCATGATGTCTTCCTTCCGCTCACGCAAAGGCGGCAGCGCGATCTCGATCGTGTTCAAACGAAAGAGCAAGTCCTGCCGGAAACGGCCCGCGGCCACTTCTTCGTGTGGGTTGGCGTTCGTCGCCGAAATGATCCGGACATTTGCCTTCAACGTCTTCGACGAGCCCACCCGCTCGAATTCGCCGGTCTCGATCACGCGCAGCAATTTCGCCTGCTGGTTCATGGGAACGTTCGCGATCTCATCCATGAACAGCGTGCTCTCGTCCGCCAGCTCGAAACGCCCGGCGCGGTCCGTCTTCGCATCGGTGAACGCGCCCTTCACATGGCCGAACAGTTCGCTCTCGAAAATCCCTTCGGACAAACCGCCCATGTTGACCGTGATCATGCTGTGCGACGCGCGACTCGAGAGCGCATGAATCGCGCGCGCCACGAGACCCTTTCCGGTGCCGTTCTCGCCGGTGATGAGGACATTCGCATCCGACGGCGCAACCCGCGAAATCAGTTCCAGCACGGGCCGCATCCGCGGCGATTCCGCGATGATGTTCGGCGCGTTCCCGCGCAGCAGTTGATTCGCCGCCTCGAGCCGCCTGCCTTTGCGCAACGCTCCCGCCAGCTCGATTTGCGTGCGCACGATCGAGAGCAGCCGGTCGTTGTCCCACGGCTTCGGAATGAAATCGCGTGCACCGCGTTTCATTGCTTCCACGGCGAGATCGATCGTCGCCCACGCCGTCATCACGACGATCGGCAACGTGTTATCGAGCGCCTGAATCTTTGGGATCACCTCGAGCCCTTCCTGCCCCGAAGTCGTATCCCGCGTGTAATTCAGGTCCATGATCAGAAGCGCATAATCCTTTTTTTCCAGCGCCTGAAATATTCCGGCGAGCGAAGTAACCGCGTCGGTTTGGTGGCCTTCGCCCTTGAGCAAAATGCGGAGCGCTTCCAGAACATCGTTCTGGTCGTCGGCAATCAGGATCCTGCTCATCAGTTAACTGATGAACCGCGTTTCGCCCGCGCTGTCAATCAAGAGAGCAGACCTAACGAACAGATTTCGGCGGGCGCTGACCCAATCAACGCAGATCGTAAATCTCGACCAGCGCGACGCCAGTGGTGTTGTTTTTTCCGCGAACGATGGCGGTATAATTGCCGGCGGGGAGTCGCATGAGGATCGCGGATTCGGCGGTATCGACAGGGGCGAGGCCAACGGTCTGGAGATCGTCGCTTTGCATTTCTGACCAATCATCATTACTCCGGATCAGGAGTCCGTTTCCGTCGTGAAGCTCCAGCACCGGGTCCGCCAATGGATCGGCGACTCCGAAGGCCTGCAAGGACGGACCGATCGCCCGCACCACAATTCGCGGATTCGCATTGCCGTCGGCGACAATAAAGCCGCCGATAAGCACATTGCCGTCCGTTCCAACCATGCCTCGGGAGCTCAGGTTGGATAAGGGCACACCAGGGCCGTATGCTTCCACGAGGCCGACGCCGGTTGTCTCGCTTTTCCCGCGCAAGACAGCCGTGTAAGACGCAGCGCGGCCGACCGGAAAAAAGACAATGGCGGATTCGGCAGGATGCGCTGGGGCAAGTCCTAGTCTCTGAATTTCGCCGGCCTTGTACTGATCATCCTGCCAGTTGTCATTGAACTCGAGCTGCGTGCCGGTCTGGTCGTGAAGCTCCAGGACGGGATCCACGAGGACGTTGTCGAACCCAGACGCCTCCAGCGAAGGACCAATCCCGCGGAGAACGATCTCACCGAAGCCAGCGATGAACCCGCCGATCAGGGCGTTGTCGCCGCTGCCGACGGCGGCGCGGGCCGAGATGTTTTGCAGGTAGGCGACATTGCGGAAGAATTGCGAGGTGTTGCCGCTGGGGTCAGTCGCGGTGGTATTGAAAACGACATTGCTATCGGAGAGAGCGAAGCTCGCGACGAAGGTGGCGTGCCCGCTCCCATTAGTGGTGATGCTTTTTGAGCCGAGATAGGTTTGCTCCGAACTCGTCAAACTTTGGGAGTCGGCAAAGAGCTGCACGATGAAGGTCGTATTGGCGACGCTATCCAGGGTTCCGTTTATGGTGGCAACACCGTTCGAGATCCTGCTCGAGGTGATCACCGGCGCGCTTTGGTGGTTGTTGGACTCCGGCCCGAGAATGATTCCGTGATTACTGTTCGCGTAGATCGAATTGGAGAGGATGCTGTTCCCCTGGCCGAAACTCCCACCCCCGGCAATCAAGACTCCACTCCCGTTGAAGGCGATCACGTTGCCGGCCGCCGGATCCACTCCGCCGATGGTAGCATCAGAACCTCGCAGTATATAGACACCTGCATAGCCGTTGCCCAACGGGCTGACGCCGTCTGCCTCTGTGCCGATCAAATTGCCTTGAATCACTGCGCGGTTAGCGCTGGCGGTGATGTGATAGCCCGCGCTATAACCGAGAGCGATGCCCGCGGATTGGTTGCCCGAAATGACATTGCCCGAACCGGGCGAGGCACCACCGAGAACGATGTCGGTCGAGCCTAGTTTGATTCCGGTCCCATTTCCCACAGCGCGGGTCCCGCTCCCGTCCGTTCCAATATAGTTGCCTATCACTGTCACCGCCTGGCCTTGGATGACGAGTCCAGAGTCGTTACCGGAAATGATGTTTCTCGCGACCGGCTCAACTCCGCCAATGGTCGGTTGACCACCCTCGATCCGAACACCCTCATAGCTTTTGCCCGGAGTAATACCATCCGGATTGACGCCAATTAAATTACCTTGAATTACATTCCCGGTGCCAGCATCGCTGCTGATTTTAATTCCGTAGCCATACACCGGCGGGAAAAAAGAGCCGTAAGGACTCGGAGTGGACTGGAAGCCGGTGAGGGCGAGGCCGCGAATGAGACAATTGGCGGCGTTAGCGCCACTCAGAACCAAGCCCCGACTTCCGGCGGCGTTTCCTCCATCCATGTGAATAAGAATTACCGCATCATCTCCTACCGTTAATGTATTTGGATGGGAGCCGGGCTGCGTATAGCCGTCGATGACGAGTGAGTCCGTTATGTCCGGCCGATAACCGTGGATCCGGTGCACGCCGGAACCGGGAATGTTAAAAACGATCGTGTCCTGACCGGTCCGCGCATTAGAATCGAGGATCGCCTGATACAGCGACCCGGATCCATCCGGATTCGTGTTTGTAACGACGTATGTATTAGCGCGTGCAACGCTCAACCCGGCGGCAAGGAAAAGGGAAATGGCGGCAGTGAGGAGGGTTCGGCAGCGCGCTTCCATGGGAACAACCCTTATTACGCATTCTTGAGGTTACTGGCAAGCGCGCACGATTTTCGCGCGTGGGCTTCGATCGCTGTCCGCTATTCGCCTGCACCCAAAGCGTTCAATCGAAGGTGCGGTATTGGATGGCTTCGCTGACGTGCTCAGGAGTGATGGCGTCGGACTGGGCGAGGTCGGCGACGGTGCGGGAGACTTTGAGGATGCGGTCGTAGGCGCGGGCGCTGAGATTTAGTTCGGTCATGGCGACGCGGACTAGTTCCTGGGATTCGTCGCTGAGTTTGCGATGTTGTTGATCTGGCGCGGGCCAAAATCCGGGCCGGCAACGAGCGCTTGAGCAAAGAGGCGGAAGTGATCAAAATGCTTTGCTTGGCGACTGATGACCCCACTTCTTCCGACCCGACAACGCCGCTGACGGGCGGTGGCACTCGGGTCGTAGGCGGCTATGAGATCGAAGGCGAACTCGGTCGCGGCGGCATGGGTGTCGTTTACCGCGCCTGGCAGAGAAAACTCAATCGCATCGTCGCGCTCAAGATGCTGACCGGTTACTACGGGCCGCCGGAGTTGAAGCGTTTTTTTGCCGAAGCCGAGACGGCCGCCGCTCTCCATCACGCCAACATCGTTCACATTTATGATGTCGGGGAACAGGACGGCGCGCCGTTTTTCGCCATGGAATTTGTGGAGAGTGGTTCGCTCGCGGACCGTTTGCGCGCGGGGATCGTGCCTCCTCGTGAGACGGCGCAGTTGTTGATCACGATCGCGCGCGCGCTGGAATTCGCGCATCAAAATCACGTCGTTCATCGCGATATGAAACCGGCCAACATTTTGATCGATCCGCAGGGCGTTCCGAAAGTCGCTGATTTCGGAATCGCCAAAAATCTCACGGCCGCGAGTGCGATGACGCTCTCCGGCGCGGTCATCGGAACGCCCACTTACATGGCGCCGGAACAAGCGCGCGGAACGAGCCGCGATGTCGGCGCGGCGGCGGATATTTATTCGCTGGGCGCGATCCTTTACGAAATGCTCGCCGGCCGTCCGCCATTTTTGCCGGAGGAAAGCGACACCTCCATTGTGGTTCGCGTCGTTACGGAAACTCCCGTTTCGCCGGCATGGCATCGGCCCGGGATCTCGCGCACGCTTGAAACGATTTGTCTCAAATGCCTCGCGAAGGAACCGGCGGATCGTTATCCGAGCGCGGCCGCTTTCGCGGATGATCTGCAAAGATTTCTCGACGACCAACCGATCCTGGCGCGGCGCGCGTCGCGATTTTTTCGCGGGACGCGCCGCAAACTCATCGCAACCGGCGCGATCATTGCAGCTATCGCACTTGGCCTCTTCTTGTTTTCCTACGCACGATCAAGGTCGGCGAAATCTCCGCCGCCAAGCGTGGCGACGACCGCGCAAACCTTTCCTGACAAGTCGATCGCGGTCCTGCCATTCGAAAACCTGAGCGCGAATCAGGAGAATGCCTTTTTCACTGACGGCGTGCAGGACGAAATCCTGACTGACCTCGCGAAGGTCGCCGACTTGAAGGTCATCAGTCGCACGAGCGTCATGCAGTACAAGAATATGGCGACGCGCAATCTGCCGGAGATCGCGCAGGCGCTGCGCGTCGCGCACGTCCTTGTTGGCAGCGTGCAGCGCGCGAGCAATCGCGTCCGCGTCACCGCGCAGCTGATCGACGCGCGGACGGACGCGCATTTGTGGGCGGAACATTACGATCGCCCGCTCGACGATGTCTTTGCCATTCAAAGCGAGATCGCCAAGGCGATTGTGGAGCAGTTGCGCGCAAAAATTTCGCCGACGGAAAAAGCGGCGATCGAATTGCCGCCCACCGTCAATCTCGAAGCGTACGATCTATACAATCAGGCGAAGGCGTTGATCGCCACGAGCGCGTTCGGCACGGGTTTCGGGGACAAGCTGGATCAAGCCGCGCGTTTGCTCGATGGAGCGGTCGCAAAAGATCCGCGCTTCATGCTGGCGTATTGCGACCTGGCGCTCGTCCACGACTTCGCATATTTCAGCGGGGTCGATCACACGCTGGCCCGGCTCGCCCGCGCGGAAGCGGCAGTGCAAAGCGCACTCCGCTTGCGCCCGGAGGGCGGCGAGCCGCACCTCGCGCAGGCGATGCATCTTTATCAGGGCTATCTCGAATACGACCGCGCCCTGGCCGAGCTCGACATCGCGAGCCGCACTTTGCCGAACGACTCCCGCGTCTTCGAGTTAAAAGGCTACATCATCCGGCGGCAGGGCCGGCAGGAAGATGGCGTGCGCAGTTTGGAGCGCGCTCTGGAATTGGACCCGCGCAATTTCGCCACGCTTCAGCAAATCGCGTTGAGTTACGAAGCGCTCCGCCGTTATCCCGAAATGGTGACCGCGCTGGATCGCGCCTTGAGCATTGTTCCCAACGATGTCGATACCAAGATCACCCGCGCCCAGCTCCATCTCGATTGGCAGGCGAATCCCGCGCCGTTGCATGCGGCGATCAACGCTCTCCTCGCCGAGCAGCCCGCGGCCGCGTCCACTTTCGCCGACAGTTGGTTGTACCTCGCGTTGGCGGAACGCGACTTCGCCGCGGCCGGCCACGCCCTCGAAGCATTGGGCGATCATACTTTCGGTCCCGATGCTGTGCTGTTCAGCCGCAAGTTTGGAGAAGGGTTAGTCGCCCGTGCGCGCGGAAGTGC
The DNA here is from genome assembly GCA_041167565.1 of Verrucomicrobiota bacterium. Taxonomy (GTDB): domain Bacteria; phylum Verrucomicrobiota; class Verrucomicrobiia; order Chthoniobacterales; family UBA10450; genus AV80. The sequence goes on from JBEEHU010000179.1 coordinate 13,503, forward strand.
GGCCGAAGCGCAAGCGGCGTTCACCGCCGCTCGCACGCACCAGGAAGAGGTCCTTCGCTCACAAGGCGACTATGCGCCGGCCCTTTGCGTTCTCGGCCTGATCGACGCCGGACTAGGAAGGAAAGAAGATGCACTGCGCGAGGGACGGCGCGCCGTGGAGCTGCTTCCAGTGGAACGCGATGCGCTCAACGGCCTGCGGGTGCGCGAATTTCTTGCGATCATCTACGCCTGGACTGGCGAGAAGGACCTCGCGTGCCAGCAACTGGCGGCGACCACGAAGTTACCTGCTTCTGCCAGCTATGGTCAGTTGCGTTTGCATCCCTATTGGGATCCTCTCCGCGGCGATTCGCGTTTCGATCAGATCGTCGCCTCGCTCGCGCCTAAGGAGAGCAAACCATAGGCAAGGCCGCTCGGGCGATCGCGGTTACGACTCGTTAGGTGCTTGCCTATTCCGCCCGGATTTGACACAGCTATTCGCCGCCACCCGCAAAGGTGTGGCGCCAAGAATAAACACAAAAGAAAGACACAATATGGCTGACGAAAAAACGGGAAAGAATCCGGACAAGGAAGGCGGAGCCGGCACAGAAAAAGAGGACGCGGCTGAAGTCGGCGGTCGCCGACACCATCGGCTCCTCTATACATGTTGGAACGATGGCGCGAGCAACTACGTCCATGGCAACTGGCGGTGGTTCACCTGCTGGCGCTGCGGTTCGTTGAACTACATGTAATTCAGGAGTCGGTAACGTGAAGAGCAGGGTTCGACGCCCTGCCTTCCGTCGGGTTGATCTTTAAACCCAGAGCCGGCGATCGAACGTGCGATACTGGATCGCTTCGCTCACATGTTCCGGCGTGATCGCGTCGGAGGGGGCGAGGTCAGCGACGGTACGAGAAACTTTGAGGATGCGGTCGTAAGCCCGCGCGCTCAAGTTCAACTCCGTCATGGCCACACGGATCAGTTCCTGTGATTCGTCGTCGAGTTTGCAATGTTGTTTGATCTGGCGCGGTCCCATCCGGGCATTGCAATTGACCTTCTTATCGGACTGAAATCGCGCCTGCTGACGTTCACGCGCGCGTTGCACGCGCTCCCGAATCGCATCGGAACTTTCTTCCGTTCGAGTGCTCGAGATGTCGCGGTATTCGACCGCGGGAACTTCGATGTGCAGATCGATGCGATCGAGAAGCGGTCCCGATATCCGCTGACGATAGCGCTGGACCTGGACCGGACCACAGCGGCACTCGCGTTTCAAATCGCCAAAGTAACCGCAAGGACAAGGGTTCATCGCGGCGACGAGCATGAACTCGGACGGGAAGGTTACGCTGCCGGCGGCGCGGGAGACGGTGACTTTTCCATCCTCGAGCGGCTGCCGCATCACTTCCAGCGTCGAACGTTTGAACTCCGGCAGCTCATCGAGAAAAAGGACGCCGTGATGAGCCAGGCTCACTTCGCCAGGCTGCGGAATGGCGGAGCCGCCGAGCAAACCGACATCCGAGATGGTGTGATGCGGAGAGCGAAATGGCCGGGTGGAGACGAAGGCTTGTTCGCCGCTGAGCATTCCGGAGATGCTGTGGATCTTCGTGCTCTCGATCGCTTCCTCGAGCGACATCGGCGGCATGATGGTCGCGATCCGTTTCGATAACATCGATTTGCCGGAGCCGGGCGGACCGATCATAAGCAGGTTGTGGCCGCCGGCGACCGCGACCTCGATCGCGCGTTTCACGTGCCCCTGCCCTTTCACGTCACTGAAATCGACGTCGTAATTTTTGTGGGTGGCGAAGAATGAAGTGAGATCGCCGTAAGTCGGCGAGATCAACGACTCGCGTCTGACGAATTGGAAGGTCTCGCGCAGATTGTGCACGCCGTAGACCGTGATGCCTTCCACCATCGCCGCTTCATGCGCATTGACGGCCGGAACAAAGATCGCTTCTTTCTTTTGTCGCCGCGCTTCCAGCGCCACCGGCAACACGCCTTTCACCGAACGGACTCCTCCATCGAGCGCCAGCTCACCGACGAAACTGTACTTCTCGAACGCCGCCCCATCCAAGTCCTCGGCCACGGCGATCAGCCCGAGCGCGATCGGCAAATCGAAGCTCGGCCCTTCTTTCTTAATATCGGCCGGAGCGAGGTTGATCGTCGTCCGGCCGCGCGGCCAATGGTAGCCGCTGTTGATAATCGCGGTGGTGACGCGGTCCTGACTTTCCTTCACCGCCGTGTCTGGCAAACCAACGATGATGATCTTCGGGTTGCCGTGCGCCCCGTTAACCTCGATTTCGACTTCATATGCGTCGACGCCAAAAACCGCGGCGGAGTAAACCTTAGCGAGCATGAACGAGGGGAAACCGCCGACAGGCTGTCAGAGACCTCAACGCGAGAAAAGACGAATCGTCTCTCGCCCGTGAATCACCACGGGAAGCGATGTTCTTGCCGCCTGGGTAAGCTCCGAAACCGCCGGTGTCATGGCACATGAAACAATGTGTCGCAGCGCGCCGCGAAAAATATGGCGATTTTAACCGCGGACCGAGTGAAAATTACCCGAATTTCGCGACCTGAAATAAGATTGAACGACACCCGTCCAAAGGCTGTCAGTAATGCGATAATAATATTTAACGTTGTTAACTACTTGCGGGAATGTTAAAACG
>JBEEHU010000180.1:0-48412 GCA_041167565.1 Verrucomicrobiota bacterium
AGCGGACCAAAGCCGCGCTCATGCGGATCGCAGGCCTGATCGCCGCCGGCGACAATCGTGTTCGCCGGAAGACCACCCGCGCGCAAAATCGCAGTGTCAATTTCAGCGCGGAGAATTTCGGAAGTCAATGTCCGGCCCGACCAGGATAGCTTTTTGCCCACGGCCGGTTTCGAGGCCGAGAGCACTTCCATGGCGCGCGCCAGGCCGCTCTCAGTGATGGCAAGGGCGCGGCGCATCAGCTTCAATTCTGCTTCGGATTTCGCCTCTCGCTCCGGCCAGAAAAGTCCGTCCGTCGTGCGTAACTCAATTTTGTGGGCGGCCAACTCCTGCGCGAAGCCGAGCGGAAAATTTGCCGGCACCAGCGCCGACCGCACGCCGCGTTTCCGCAGAAAGTGCGACAATACTTTCTCGTAGGCCGGTGCTTTCTTTTGCTTGCCTTGCACTTCGCGTTCGAGCGCGGTGAAGGAGACGAACTCGTCCGCCTGCGCCTGTTTGCGAGCGCGATCGATTTCAAGATCGCTCAGAACCAACGTCCGCTTCCCGCGTTCTTGGAGGAAAATGAAGGCGTCCGGTGCGAAGAACCGCGTCGCATAAAGCATGTCCGGATCGTGCTCGCTCGCCGCGACGATGAGGCGAGTCACTCCATTTTTGATTTTCATTAGGTTCGTCTTACTTGGAGTTGCCGCCGCAGGATCCAGTGAAGCAAACCGAGCAGGACAAGCGTCGATCCGACAAGCACCAGGGTGTTGAAGAAAAAGAGGTCGATCTTCATCCCGAGGTAGCGCTTTTCTTCGCCAAAGAAAACATTGAGCTTCCCACTGCGCCGGTAATCGCTCTGCTCCATTTCGGCGTTCGAGATCAAGTCCGAGACCTTTTGGTTGACGTAAAGCTGCTCGGCCGTGACGGGCCCGGCGGCATCTTTGAAAAGCTCGCGATCGAACGGCCGTTTTCGTTTCAAAATCTCGTCGATGATCCCGAGATAACGGTCCAGTTCGTCCGGAGTTTTCGCCTCGAGGCCGGAAAGCACTGCGAGCGTCTCCTTGAGTTCATCCAACCGCTTTGTCGCCGCCGGATTCTGCTCGCGCTTCGTCACCAGTTCGTTGATTTCGTCTTGCGTCCGTTCCTGGCGGCGGGTGAGCGGATTTAGCTTCGCCTGCGCGACCACCATTTCTTCATACGACCAGCGCATGGCGATGAACTGGCAAACGAACGGGACCTGAAGCCTGCTGTTCATCTTCTTTCCGCGCTCGTCATTCGGATGCTCGGAGAACCAGCGGGTGAAAGTGTAAACCAGGGCCAGGTTCCGGTTCATGTCCTCATACTTGATGAGCGCTCCGCCCATGATGATCTGCGGAATCAGGACTAGCGGGACGATGTTCGCGGCGGTCTTCGGATCGGCCACCAGCGATGAGATGACGAGGCCCAGCGCGACGCCGCCCATGGCCGTCATCAGCATGATGCCGAGATCGATCCAGAACATCCCGCGGATCTCCAGAATGTAATTGCCGATCCAGACAAACAGGAGGCATTGAAAGAGCGCGAAGAAGCCTAACGAGACAAATTTCGACAGCACGTAATAGGGCAACCGGACATTGAGATTGCGTTCGCGTTGCAGGACCGCGCGATCGCGAATGATGTCGTCGGCGCTGTTCGTCAGGCCGAGGAACATGGCAACGATGAGGCTGAGAAACAGGAACGTCGGGATGTGATAGGCGGAGGCGAAATCGTATTTACCGCTGTCGGAATATCGGAGCAGCGTCGCGATGAGCAGGGCCAGGACCGGCGCGACGCCGATGGTGATGACGAGGTTGGCGCGGTTGCGCAGCTTGCTCATGAACGAGCGGCGCAACAGCGTGCGCAGTTGCGTCCATTCATCGCGCCAGCGCATGAAAAACCGGCGCTTGTTCGTGGGCGCCGGCGGCAGCGCCGCTGCGGGACCGCGACGCAACGAAACTTGTTTGACGTCCTGGATCAGCCGGAACGCTTCGTACTTATCGCGCCAAAACTCCGGCGAATATCGCCGCGCCGCGACTAGTTGCCCACGCGTGTTCTCCTCGTAAATCACGTCGCCGCTGATGTCGCGCAGCGGCGTCTCGAGCACGTCGAAGATAAACTCCGGCCTCGTGGTTCCGCAGGAAGGGCACGCGCCCAAGTCCGCGCCGAATTGGTGCTGATGTTCCGCCTCAGCAAAATAGCGCAGCATATCGGTCGGCGTGCCGAAGAAGACGAGCCGGCCGCCTTTATCGAACAGGATCGCCTTGTGAAACATCTGGAAAAGTTTCGAGCTCGGCTGGTGGATCGTGACTATGATGATCTTGTTGTGCGCGAGCGCGCGGATGATCTCGATGACGTGCTCGGAATCTTTCGAGGACAACCCGGAGGTCGGTTCGTCGAACAGATAAATGTCGGCCGAGCCGATCATATCGAGTCCGATATTGAGCCGTTTTCGCTCGCCGCCGCTGAGGGTTTTCTTGACCGGGCTGCCGACAATGCTGTCCCGGCGCTCATTCAAACCGAGCTCAATTAGTTTGCCTTCGAGCCGGCGCGTTAGATCGCGACCGGAAAGATGCGGCGCGCGAATCGCCGCGGCGAACTGAAGATTTTCTCCGATCGTGAGATGCTCGTCGAACGCGTCCTCCTGCGGGATGTAGCTGATGTAGCCCTTGAGCAGATCGAGATTTTCGTAGAGCGGCCGGTCGTTCAGCAGAATCTGTCCCTGGGACGGCTGCAACTGCCCGCCCAACACTTTCATGAGGGTGCTTTTGCCCGAGCCGCTCGCACCCATCACGCAGACGAGCTCGCCGCGATTGACCGAGAACGAGACGCCCTCCAATCCGACTTCATTGTTCCCGAAGCGGTGGGTGACATCCACCACTTCGAGCGAACGGATGATGTTGCGTTCTTCCTCGATGATTCGTTCGGAAAAATTGCAGCGCAGAAATTGCCCGACATCGATGCGGATGGTGTCGCCATCGGCCAGCGGCGCAGTGCCGCGAACCGGCGTCTCCCCCACCATGATCGGGCGGTCGGCGTCGATCACTTCGAGGGTGCCGATCCGCTTGTCGTAATCGCAAAGAATTTTTAGCAGGACGTCGCCGCTGGTGCCGGGCGAGAGGAGGATGTCGTCTTCTTCGAGCAAGCTTGGATTGTTCGAGACAAGGTATTCGGACTTTGAGGCCTTAAGTTGGAAACGGCCGCCCATGGCGCGGGCGCGCCGCCGCAAATCGAGCAAATCCATCTCGCTGTCATTATGGAAAACGATCTTGTCTTCGAGGGTCGCCTCCACCGTGGTGCCTGACTTCAGCTTCACATTGTTCAGGACGGCGTCCACGTCTCGCAACGCCTTGATTCGCACCTTCAAGCCGAAGGTCACTTCCAGCGCGCTTTCCCGGGAACGCGAACGCTCGAGCTGCACTTCATCGGCGTCTTTGTGGACGCGGACGAAAATTTGTGGGAGCGAGACATTTTTCTTCGCGTTGAAATAAGCGGCGAGCTCCTGGTAGGTCAGAAATTGGTCGCCGACCAGAATGCGCTGCCCGGGATAAATCCGGCAGAAACCGCCGCGCAAGAGCGGACGGCCCCGGACCGAGATCGTCTGGCCCGTGTAATTCTTGAGCAGGATCAGGTCGTGATAACGAAAAGCGAGGAGGCGGTCGCTGCCCGTCAGGCTTTTCAAAGTCACATCGACGACGCCGTTGGTGCCGAAGGAAAGGGCTTCGAGAGGCGACGCGCCGCGCTGGTAAATGGAAGCGTCGGAATCCTCCGAGGCATTCAATTGATAGACGATGTCGATCGCCTGCGCCGCCATGCCGAGCTGCGACATGAACGAGTAAAACGCAACGACCTGCTCCTGCTTGAGCCCCGCCTGCGAAATCAAATCGTAGAGCTGGACCCCGAGCATGATCTTGCGATCGGCGCTTAGTTGCGCGGAAAGCTTCTGGGCCATCGCGGAGAGATCCTGCTGTTCGTAGAGGGCCTGGCGAAAGAGCTGCCGCAGCTCGGAGTAAACCGCTTCTGGATAATCGTAACGAAGGAACCCGAGGCTCGAATCGATTTCCTCCTCGAGCAAAACGCCGTCCGCTTTGGAAAAACTGGCGAGCACCTGGATGAGGAGCGGCAACAGATTCGGCCCTTCCGAAACCGAGCGCGGCTTGCGCAGGGCGCGACGCATCCAGCGCCGGCTTCGCCGTTGGATGCGATAGGCAAACGGCGTGACCTTCTGGACGGCGCGGTCAATCCGATCTGCGACTTTGGTTAGGGCTGTCATTTTCCGAGAATCCGCAAAATTACCGCACGCTCGGCACCTTGTCACTCGGCACTCGTCACTTGTCACTCGTCACTGGCTTCGTTGCATTGCCGAAAGATGATGTTAGCCTTTTCGCGCCCGATAATCCCGGGCCCACATCTCATGGCGCAACCTGATCGCAACTCTCAAAAAGAGAACAAACCTCGTGGCAACGAGCCGAGCTTTAACTGGCGCGGAGTCGTCCTGATCGCGATCGCGTTCGCTCTGATCGGTCTCGCCGTTCTCTTCCGCGGCGGCGCCTACTCCAACTTCGAAGAAGTCCCCTATAACCGCTTCCTCGAGCTCCTCGAGAACAAGCAGATCGTCGTCGATAAGAATTTCCCGCTCCAACTGGTTTACGAAGAAGGCCGGCCGACCCAAAGCTTGCGCGGCGCTTACATCAAACAGGCCGTCGGCCCGAACCAGGCCCAGCAGGTCCCCTTTCGCACCACCGTTGCCCTAAATTACGCGACGAATCTCCAGGATAAACTCGCCGCCGCCGGCATTCAGCCAGCGATTCGGACCGATTCCACTTTGCTGGCGCAAACCCTTGTCGGTTTCCTCCCCATCGCACTGTTCCTCATCGTTCTCTATTTTCTCTTTCGCCAGCAAATCCGCATGGCCGGCAAGGGCGCGCTCAACTTCGGCAAATCCAAGGCGCGTATGCTCGCCCGCGACAAAAACAAGATCACGTTCAAGGACGTGGCCGGCGTCGAGGAAGCGAAGGACGAGGTCCAGGAGCTCGTCGAATTTTTGCGGGACCCAAAAAAGTTTCAGAAACTCGGCGGCCGGATTCCAAAGGGCGTTCTGCTCGTCGGCCCTCCGGGAACCGGCAAGACTCTGCTGGCGCGCGCGATCGCGGGCGAAGCCGATGTGCCGTTCTTCTCGATCAGCGGTTCGGATTTCGTAGAAATGTTTGTCGGCGTCGGCGCGTCACGAGTGCGCGACATGTTCGAGCAGGGAAAGAAATCCGCGCCGTGCATTATTTTCATCGATGAAATCGACGCCGTCGGCCGGCATCGCGGCCATGGCGTCGGCGGCGGACACGACGAACGGGAGCAGACGCTGAACGCGCTTCTCGTCGAGATGGACGGCTTCGATACGCAGGAAGGCGTCATCATCATCGCCGCCACCAACCGGCCCGACGTGCTCGATCCGGCGCTGCTGCGGCCAGGCCGTTTCGATCGCCAGATCACCGTGAACTTGCCGGACGTCAAAGGCCGCGAAGAAATTCTGCGGGTCCACTCGAAGAAAGTGAAACTCGCGGAAGGCGTCGATCTGCAAGTGGTCGCGCGCGGCACGCCTGGTTACTCCGGCGCGGAGCTGGCGAACGTGATCAACGAAGCCGCGCTGCTGGCCGCCCGCCGTGGATTAAAGGGCATCACGCTGCACGAACTCGAAGAAGCGCGCGACAAAGTCCGCTGGGGCAAGGAACGCCGCAGCATGGCGTTGAGCGAAAAGGAAAAAACCAACACCGCTTATCACGAAGCCGGCCACGCCTTGCTGCTCGAGGTGCTTCCGCATACCGAGCCGCTCCACAAGGTCACCATCATTCCCCGCGGCCCGTCGCTCGGCTCGACCATGTGGCTGCCGGAAGAAGACAAATATACCAATCGCAAAAACGAACTCATCGCCGGGCTCACAGTCGGAATGGGCGGCCGCGTGGCGGAAGAGATCGTGTTTGGCGACGTGACCAATGGCGCTCGGGGCGATATCAAAAACGCCACCGCCATAGCGCGCCGGATGGTTTGCGAATGGGGCATGAGCGAAAAAATGGGAATGGTCGAATACGGCGAGCATGAAGATTACGTCTTTCTCGGCCGCGATATTTCCCGGGCGCGCGATTACAGCGAGGCCACCGCCGAGCAGATCGACGGCGAAGTCCGCAAACTGATTGATGACGCCTACCAGACCGCGAAGACAGTGCTGACCCAGCACCGCGACAAGCTCGAAGCGATCGCGAAAGCGCTCCTCGAATTCGAGACGCTCGATGGCGTGCAGATCAAAGAAATCATGGAGCACGGCCGCCTGATCAATCCGCCGCCCGGCGCCCCTCCCCCGACCGGCCCCAAGATGGCCCCCGAGAAACCTCCCAAACAAGTCGTCGTCGCCCCCGATGTTGGCCCCCCATTACCCGGCGCCCTCGGCGGCGCACCCGCGTAGCGAGTTTCAGAAGCGGTGAGCAATTTAGCCGTTAGATGCTGAACCCTTACTCGGATTCGTCGTCAGACATGGGCTTTTGCGCGGGACGGCATTCGCTCGAACATCCGGCGGGCTGCCTTTCAACGCGCTTAAGAGGAGATCAGTCGACGATCTGACGGGGATTTGGGAGAGTTGCGCCGACTGCTCGCGTGCGATTTCAAAGAAGATCCGAAGCGATGGCCACTCCAAAGCATCTAACCAAGCCGCTCCGATGCCTAGCTTTCGTGTTAGATCCAGCTTGCAGCCTCGCGCTCTCGGGCGCTGTCGCGAATCTTCTTCTCGTTAAACCTAATATCATGACCAAATATCACACCGTCTTTATCACGATTGCCTCGCTGTTGACCTTCTCAATCGGCGCCGCCGCCGCGGATCAGTCGGGTCCGTCTGCTGCTGACCAGGTTCAGGTAACAGAAGCCGTCCGATCGTTTTTTGTCGCCGCAGCGACCGATGATCTCGCCAAGTTTCGCGCCGTTACCACTCCCGACTTCTACGCCTTCGATGCCGGAGGTCGATTCACCAGCGATGCCTTGATGGATCTCATCAAAGCCGCGCACGCCGCGGGCAAAGTTTATGTCTGGACGGTAAACGAACCTGAAGTTCACATCGCCGCGGACATTGCCTGGATTACCTATGCCAATCGCGGCTCGATCGAGGACGCATCCGGCACAAAAGAGGTGTCCTGGCTGGAATCGGCTGTCCTTCAGAAAGAGAAGGGAATGTGGCGCATTCGTTTCTTTCACAGCACGCGTGTCCCTGAGAAAAAATGACTGCAACGGACGGAGATGAAGTTAGCTTTCCGATCTTGATCTCTGAATATCTCCGGTTCCCAGCGCGCAGAAATAGTCAGAGATTTTTCGCTTCGCTCAACATGACAATAGTAGAAACGCCTTATCACGTCGGTCGCGCCCAATAACAACATCTGCAAGACAGTGGGTTCTCCCCGTATTGTTGTTGCTCAAGCGAAATGACTTCATCAATCTCAACCGATGCCTGACGCGCCTCCGCCATTGCCAAAGTCGCAGCCGTTCTTCAGCCGGCGCAACAGCACGATCCTGAAACTGCTCGGCGTGGGCGGGCTGATTCTGCTGCTGCTCATTCCGCTTCTGATGATCGGCGGTGTGTTGAGCGATCGGCTGGCGCGCCGAAATGAAGCGGTCATCGACATCACTTCATCGTGGGGGCGGGACCAACAAATCATCGGGCCGGTGCTCTGCATTCCCTATCAACATCACGGCACCGTCGTGCGTTCGGTGACGTTGCCGGATGGGCGGGTCGAGTCGCGCGAAGTTGAGGAGACCACAGTCGCTTGCGCTTATTTTTTGCCCGACACGCTGGAGGTCGTCGGCGATGTGCAAACCCAAATGCTCCACCGCGGCATCTACGACGCGGCGGTTTTTCGCGGGCAGGTGACACTGAGCGGCGGATTCGCCGCGCCGGATTTCGCCGCGCTGAAGATCGATCCGAAAGACATTCTCTGGCAGGACGCCGCCGTCACGCTCGCGGTGAGCGATCTGCGCGGAACCCGCGAAGGGCTGGTGCTCGATTGGGCCGGAACGAAGCGGCCTTTGCAGCCCGGCTCGCAGTTGCCCGGCTACACGACCGGAGTGACGGCGCCGCTTGGCAGCTCGCAACCGATCGTGATCGCCAATAAATTTTCGATCGCGCTCGACTTCAATGGCAGCGGCGGAATTTTCTTCGCGCCCTTCGCCATGCAGAATCAGATTACTCTCAAATCCAACTGGCCTGATCCGGGATTCCGCGGCGCGTTCTTGCCGACGGAAAGATCGGTGCGCGCGGATGGGTTCGACGCGAAATGGAAGGTCTCGTATTACGGCCGCGATTATCCGCAACGCTGGACGAGCCGCTCCGGCAACGAACGTTTTTCGACCAGCTCGGTGACGGCATCGCTCTTCGGCGCGCAGTTCCTGAGCGTGCTCGACGCCTATCGCTACGTCGAACGCTCGATCAAATACGGCGTGCTTTTCTTCGTCCTGGTTTTCACGACGTTCTTTCTTTTCGAAATCACGGCGCGCCAGAAGATCCATCCATTACAGTACCTCATGGTCGGCGCGGCCCTTTGCCTCTTTTATCTCGCGCTCCTTTCGGCCTCCGAGTTCATCGGCTTCAGCCTCTCTTATCTAATAGCGGCGGTGGCGGCGACCGGGCTCATCACCTGGTATTGCAGTTATTTTCTGGGCGGCGGAATGCGCACGCTCATGATCGGCGGCGGGCTTCTCGGCGTTTACACCTTTCTCTATATCACTTTGCGCCAGCAGGATTACGCGCTGCTCATGGGAACGATCGCGCTCTTCATCTTGCTGGCGGTGGTGATGTATGTGACGCGCAAGATCGATTGGTACGCGCGCGACCTGGGCTGACATGCGCAAGGTCAATCTCTCCGAAATAACGGAGCAGGAAAAAAAGTCGCCGAAGGGAAAGTTTCACTCTTATTGCAGGAATATTTCCATCGCCCTGGGGCGCGAGCCCGAATCGCTCGATCTCTCGAAGAGGCAGCCTTTTGATTTGATGCTTGCTCGAATTCCGCCTGGCGCCTCCTTCTGTCCGTACCACGCCGAGTCGGCGCAATTTGAGTTTTATCTCGTTGTCTCCGGTCACGGCAGCGTTCGCGACGAAGCCGGCACAACCGGCGTCGGACCCGGCGATGCATTTTTTTTTGCGCCGGGCGATGCCCATCAGATTACCAACCCCGGACCGGACGAGCTCATCTATTACGTGATCGCGGACAATCCGATCGGCGACACGTGTTATTATCCCGACAGCAAAAAGTGGGCGGTGTCTCGGCCACTGGGCAACATCATCTTGAAGGGCGCCGAAACCAATTACTTCGACGGCGAAGAGTAGCAGCGGGCTCGTCACAGGATAGAGGTGCGAAAGGCGCGAGCGTCGGCTAGAATAGCGCGATGGTCGCCTTGTCGCAGGAATCGCTGACGGTGAAAGTGCTCGCGGGCGAGCGCATCTCCGCGGCGGAAGCGCTCGAGCTTTATGGCCGGCCGTTGGAAGAACTCGGCCTGCTCGCGACCGCGCGGCGCGATTCGGCGAAGGGAAAAAGCTACGGCGGCCGCGGGAACGAAATCGTTACCTACATCATCGATCGCAACATCAACTACACGAATGTCTGTAACGTTTACTGCAAGTTCTGCGCGTTTTATCGGACGGAGAAAGATGAAGACCATTACGTATTGAGCCGCGAACAGCTCGATAAAAAACTCGACGAACTTTCCGCCGTGGGCGGTGTTCAAATCCTGATGCAGGGCGGGCACCATCCAAAATTATCGTTCGAATGGTATCTCGAATGGCTCCGCCATATCCGCGAAAAATATCCGCATATTAATATCCACGGATTCAGTCCGCCGGAGCTCCAGCATTTCGCCGGGCTCTTCGGGATGCCGTTGCGCGAAGTGATCTCGCAATTCATGGAAGCCGGACTGGGTTCGATCCCGGGCGGCGGCGGGGAAATCCTGGTCGATCGGGTGCGGCAACGGATTTCGCCGTTGAAATGCAATTCGGATGCGTGGCTCGAAGTGATGCAGGTCGCGCACGAGCTTGGTTTGAAATCGAGCGCGACCATGATGTTCGGCCACGTCGAAACGATCGAGGATCGGATCGAGCATCTGCAACGCTTGCGCGATCAACAGGACAAGAGCGGCGGCTTTACCGCTTTCATTTGCTGGACGTTTCAACCGGAGAACACCGTCCTGAAAGTGAAGCGGCCGACCGGCGTCGCCGAATATCTGCGGATGCAGGCGCTCTCCCGCATTTTCCTCGACAACTTTCCGAACGTGCAAAGTTCGTGGGTCACCCAAGGCCCCGATATCGGCCAGGTCGCGTTGCGTTACGGCGCGAACGATTTCGGTTCGGTCATGATGGAAGAAAATGTCGTGAGCAGCGCGGGCACGACGTTTCGGCTCGATGCCGCGCAGATCGAGAACCTCATTCGTGATGCCGGCTATGAGCCGCGCCGGCGGAATAATTGGTACGAGCTCTTGAATTAGCGGCGACTGGTGCGTTCTTCTCCGTCCAGCCGCCTGCGCCACCGCCAAATCCTGCCTTGACGATACCGACCTTCTTACCCATCAATACCGCCTGCGCGGCGTCGGCTACGAAGGACGCCCGGGGATTTTACGCTATGAAACAATTTGTTGGTTCGAGCCGTCGCCAGGCGACGGCCCTTTTGCTCGCCCTCATCTTTATCTTTGCTGCTGGGCGGCCGGTTAACGCACAGACGGCACCGCCCGCCGAGCAGGGACCGCCGCTCATCAGCTCCGTCGAGGTCGAGTATGTGGGTCCGCAGACGATCTCGCGCGAGCGCGTTCTCGCCCAAATCCGGACCAAGCCCGGGCAGCCGTATTCCGAATCGCTGGTCGAACAGGACATCAAGGCCCTTTACGAAACCGGCGCGGTGCAGAACGTCAGGATTTTTGGAAAACAGGATGGCCCCGCCGTGAAGGTGATGGTGGTCCTGCAAACTCGTTCGCTCGTAAACGAAATCGAGATTGTCGGGGCCGAACGCGTTAACGCAAAAATGTTGCGCAAATCAATCGCGCTCAAGATTAACGGCCCGCTTAGCGAAGATGAGTTGGAAAAGGGCCGGCAAAAAATCATCGAGATCTACCAGGGGAAAGGGTTCACCGAAATCTCGGTCAAGTACACGATCGAGACCGATGAGACCCGGGGAACCTCGCGAGTCGTCTACACCATCAACGAGGGAACCAAGGGCGCGGTCAGCGCCATTCGTTTCGAAGGCAACACCAAATTCAACGACAAGATTCTGCGCAAGCAGATGAAGACCAAGGGCAAAACGTTTTATTCCATCATCGATAAATCGGGACGGCTCGACGAAACGCAACTCGAGCAAGACATCAATGCCGTCCGCGAATGGTATCAGGACCACGGTTACATCGACGTGGAAGTCAAAGAGGTCCGGAGAGAGCGGCAGAAGGGCAAGCTCACTCTCGTGATCGTGCTGGTAGAAGGGCCGATTTACCATGTCGGCAAAATCACGATTACCGGCGCCAAGGTCGCCAACGCGGACAAGGTGCGCGCCTTGATGAAGTTAAAAGACGGCGGCATCTATTCCCCGAAAACGATCCGCGAAGATTCGAAAAAAATCGCCGATGCCTATGGAAGCGGCGGATACGTCGATCTCCAGGTGATGCCGCAGGGCGTCCCGGCCGGCAGCGGCAAGATCGACGTCCATTATACGATCCAGGAGGGTGGGCCATCCTTCGTTCAGCGGATTAATATCGTCGGCAATACGCGCACGAAAGACAAAGTCATCCGGCGCGAAGTGTTGATCGCACCGGGCGATATTCTTAACAGCGTTCGGGTGGAAACGACCAAGAAGCGCCTGGATAATCTCGGCTACTTCTCGAAGGTCGAGACTTATCCCGACGACACCGGCGTGAACGGCCGGAAAGATCTCACGATTCAGGTGGAAGAGAAACGCACCGGCTCGCTCAACTTCGGCGCCGGCTTCAGCACGATCGATCAACTGGTCGGTTTCATCGAGTTGACCCAGGGAAATTTCGACATCATGAACTGGCCAAACTTCACCGGCGCCGGCCAGAAGTTTCGGGCGCGCATTCAATATGGAACGCGGCGCAAAGACGTTGTCCTCTCCCTCACCGAACCGTACTTTCTCGATCGGCGGCTTTCGCTCGGCGGTGAAGTCTATTTCCGCGAAGCAGATTATCTCAGCTCGATTTACGCGCAGCGGAACTACGGCTTCTCGCTCGAGGCGCGCAAGGCACTCGGGGCCTATTTGGCGTTAAGTGTCGGTTATCGCATCGAGAACACCGAGCTCTTTGACGTCACGTCCGACGCCTCCAGCCAGATTCTGCGCGAGGAAGGCTCGGTCACGAAGAGTCAGATTACGACAACCCTCGCCTACGATACACGGGACAATCCATTTCTGACCAGGGTTGGACATCGGGTTGCGCTGACGCCTTTCGTTGCCGGCGGGTTCCTGGGCGGGACCACCCAGATTTATGGATTCGACCTGGATGCGCGCCAGTATTTTCATCTTTGGAAAGACACGATCCTCGTTTTCAGCGGTGAGATTGCGACCGTGAATACCTGGGGCAGCGGCGATCGCGTGCGCATTTTCGACCGGCTCTTTCTGGGCGGCTCGAATGATTTGCGCGGCTTCGATTTCCGCGACGTAAGCCCGAAGGACATCAACGGCGAGCCGCTGGGTGGTCGCACCAAAGCATTGGTCAACATCGAATACACCGTGCCGATCATCGAGAAGGCGCGCTTTGCGCTCTTCTACGATACCGGCTTCGTGAATGCTAATTCATGGGACTTCAGCACGAGTCACGTGGTCTCGGATGTGGGTGTTGGTCTGCGGCTCGATCTTCCGATCGGGCCGATCCGGATCGATTATGGAATTCCGCTCCAGAAAGATCGAAATAACGGGGGCGGTAAATTCAACTTCAACGTCGGTTATCAATTTTGAACGAATAATAGGGGTTGCGGTCTAAACCGTTTCCACCGATCTGTCTTACCCTTGTTATGAAAAAATTTCTTCTCTTCGCAGTAGCCGCCGGTCTCGTCTTCCCAGTCGCGGGGTTCGCCCAAGGCAATCTTAAAGTCGGCACCGTCGACATGAATCGCGCCTTCAAGGAATACAACAAGACCAAGGACTCGGAGAAAAAAATCAACGAGGCCAAGGACGCCGCGAAAAAGGAATACGACGATCGCGCGGAAAATTACAAAAAGGCGCTCGAGGAAATTAATAAGTTGAGCCAGCAGCTCGATGCGCCGGCCTTGAGCGCGGACGCGAAAACGCAAAAGGCCAAAGAGCGGGACGAAAAGATCGCGAACATCAAGAACATGGAGCGCGAGATCAACGAATTTCGCCAGACGCGTGAGCGCCAGTTGCAGGAACAGGCGATGCGGATGCGGGAAACGATCATCAAAGAAATCAGCGATATCGTAATCGAGCGCGTTAAGACCATGGCGCTGGATCTGGTTTTCGATAAATCCGGCCAGAGCATGAACGGAGTGCCTGTGCTGATGTATTCCAAGGACAGCGTGGATTTCACCAGTGACGTGATCACCGCACTGAACAAGGCGAGTAAGCCGACGACCACGACCGAGAAGCCGGCGACCAGTCCCGCGGCTGCGACGGCGACTTCTCCGGCCGCGACCCCGAAGAAGCCGTAACGGGCGGACACCTATTTTGCTGACACGCGGTCTCTCCGCGGGTCTTACGCGCCTGCCGGTGAGGCAATGACGCTCGCATTTTGAATTTGATTCGCCTGCGCGCGTCGGAACTTTCTGTGAAAGCATTTATGGGAAGGGGCGCGTTCATTTTTTTCTTCGTGGCTTTTTTCGCGGCCCAGGCGCGCGGCGCGCAATGGGAGGCGAGCGTGACCTCTTCCTCGCCGCCCGCCTTCCCGGTGCCACGGCCCATGCATGCAAGATACGGTTTCGGATGGAGCGGATTCCCGGGCGCGACCGCCGACATAAATTTGAGCAAAACATCGGGGGACCGTTTGCAGCTCGACGTGACCGGCCACACGATTGGATTGGTTCGAGGGCTTTGGAAGTTCGACGCGAACCACACTTCGATCGTCGATGTTGCCACCCTCCATCCGGTGGAAGTGCGGCAGGTCGAAACAGCTCGTTCGAAAAAAACAGTCACGAATTTGTCTTTCAGTCCAAGTGGCGTCATCTCGAAGGAGACCGAAACCCCGAGCAAGAATCCCGGGACGAAAATCCGCCGGTTCGATTCGCCTCACCTTTTCGATCTGCAGTCGGCGCTGCTCTACCTCCGGAGTCAGCCGCTCCAACATGGCAATGTGCAACGGATCGTCGTCTATCCGGCGACCTCCGCCTATCTAGCCACCGTCACGGTTCTGGGCCGCGAACGCATTACGGTGCAGGCTGGAACTTACAACGCGATCAAGTTCGATTTGCAGCTGAGCAAAATCGGGAAGAATCGCGAACTGCAACCGCACCGAAAATTCCGGCGCGCGACCGCGTGGATTTCAGACGATTCCGATCGGCTCCTGTTGCGAATCAACGCGCAGGTTTTTGTCGGCACGGTTTTCGTTGAGCTGCAGTCGGTTGAGTTCGAAAGCGGCAAACCGCAATTGCATCCGGATTGAGATTGTAGGCACGGCTCCCAATTAGTTCGGGAGGTAAATGCGTTCGCCCGTCGGTCCGATCCGGGAGCGCGGAGGATAGACTCGACGCCGTGGCGGACCAAAACCGGGAGTGCGGCGTCCGCCCAGGAGGCCTAACGATGTGAGCGTTTCCGTATCGAGACGGCCACTGGGCCGCAGACCGATTTGCATTTGATAAGCGCGGATCGCCTGCTCGGTCCCGGCGCCGAAGAGGCCGTCGATGCCGCCGTTGTAAAATCCCTGGCGCATCAAAACGAATTGCGCGCCCGCAACCACGCGCTGCTGTGCATCGAGCGGTGCTGTCTCAAATAGCGTCCCGCGAAACACGCTGCTCGTCGCGGGCCGGATCACGCGCGGGCTGGTTTCATCAGCAATCTCATCTTCTGCGTGGTTGTCAGACGGCGGGCGCGCGGCTGGATTTCTTGGAACGGGGGATTCGGCGCGGTAATCCGGCGGAGTTGGACCTGGCGTCGAAGTCGAGCGCGGCTGCGGCGGCGACACCGGTTTGGAAGTCAGGCCGAGTGAATGCAGGGTCGCCGCGTCCATCTCACCGGTGATCGGAAGTCCGTTGCGGATCTGATAACGCCGGATGGCGGCGGTGGTATCGGCATCCTTTTTCCCGTTAACTTCGCCGTAATAAAATCCGTGCTCCGTCAATTTTTGCTGGACCGACTCAATCGCTTGATCGGCCCGCGCCACCGAAGAGACCGCGAGAAAGAACAGCGCCGCCACGAGCAAATTGAGATTCATCGGTGATCTCGTTTTGACGCCCCGCCCGCCCCGCTATTCATTCGCCGGGGAGGCTGACCGGGAGCGGCGTTCGTTGCTGCTGTAACACCTCTCGATAGCGCACCACCCCTTCGCTGATCGCAGTCGCGATTTGTTCCCGGTAATCGCCGTTGCTGAGTTTGCTGACCTCCTCCTTGTTGGTGAGAAAGCCGCCTTCCACCAGGACCGCGGGATGACGCACATTCGCGATCACGAAAAACTGCTGCGCGCGCGTGCCGCGATTCACGGCTTGCGTATGCGCGACGAGCGCTTCCTGAATGAACGCGGCGAGACTTTGACTCTCTACGATCGTCGAGTCTGCCGGCGCGGGTTGCAAAAACGGCAGCCAGGCCGCGACGCGCCCCGGCATCGAGATTTGTCGCGCCGCGTAATACGTCTCGACGCCGGTCGCCGCCGCCCTCGCCGCCTCGTCAAAATGGATGCTCACGAATACGCAGTTGGGTTGGTCGTTCGCCATTTTGACGCGTCCCTCCAGCGAAACATAGATGTCGTCCGCGCGGGTGAGGAGGACGGCCAAACCGCGTTGCTGCAAGAGCCGCTCGACGCGATGCGCCACATCGAGGGTCAGCTCCTTTTCCACCATGCCCGCTTTCATCGTCCCGGAATCCTGGCCGCCATGGCCAGGATCGATCACCACAAGAGCAAACGGTTCGCCGATCGGTTGGATCGGCGGTTCCGTCTGCGCGCGCGGTCCGATCGGAAGCGTCAGTTGGAGCCAGACGAACGAACCGGCCATGAGCAACAATCCGAGCCAGGCGAGAACCGGGCGCCCGCCTCTTCGATCCCTCTCGGCTCGCCCGAACATGGGTAAAAACTCAGTCGCCCAGCGCGGAACGGATTTCTGCCTCGGCCAACGCGCGATAACGGACCGCGATCTTATCGTCGCGCTCGAGAATTACCGCTTCGATGCCGGTCCCGCGCAATCGTTCCTTGCGCTCGGCCAGAATTTTGTCGCGACCCGGCAATTCCTTCACGCCGGCCTCACCGAGCGCGAGATGCCCGACGGTCCAGGCATCGAATCCGAGCTTCAAGGTTCGCTCGAAAGTTGCGTTGGCCGAATGTTCCGCGGCTAGGAAAGCTTCCATCAATTCCGTCGATTGACGCGTGCCGCTGAGCGCTCCGAAATCCTGCCGCGTCTCAACAAAGGTGGCGTTATTGGTGGCGATCGCGCCATCAAAGTCCACCCGCAGAAACAAATCGTTTTCCTGTTTCGCGCCGATCTCGGCAAAGAGCAGGCGCGCCAGATATGGTGCCCCATAAACTTGTTCGAAGGCCGTTTTCAAAACCGGGCTGAGCGAGTAATGCGCCAGCCGTCGCAACGAAACATCGGCAGCGGACCGGGTGAAACCTTCGGCGCTCGCCAGTTCGATAGCCGCCATCCGCAACCGCTCGATATCGCCCGGATGACCAATCGCTCCCATCGCGATGCGATCGTAAATCTCGAAAAGCTTTTGCCGCGTCCGGCCGAAGGTCACGAACAGGATCCCGTCCCGATAACCGAGCGCCACGATCGGGCTGCCCGTCGCGAGCTGCGTCTCGATGTATTCGGCGCGATTCGCAATCGCTTCCACCCAGCGATAGGGCTCTTCGATCATGCGACTCCTCGTTTAAAGATTTTCTCGATCTTCTTCTCGGACAGCGTGGTGATGCCGGCGCGCGAAACAATCTTGATGACCGGAAAATTTTTGGCGTTGCGATCGACGCCACCCGTGGCCGTGTCCGATTCCGCGGCGGTATCGAGCGCGCGCAACGCGACCGTCACCGCTTCGTCTTCGTTCATTTTCAGCAACGACTTTTTTCCCCAGTTGTTTTCGTAATAAAGGATCCCGCGCACCGCCGGGGAGCCGGAGCCGGTGGCGGCGTAATCGGTCACTTCGAATTGTGCCCCCATCGCGTCGTAGAAATAAAGCCGCGCCGATGGGTCCGCGCCGGAATCATAGGTCGCGAAGATCGGCACAACGATGCCGACGCCTTGCAGAACGAACCCGAAATTGTCCCGGAGCAATTTCGAGAGCGCGCGCACTTTTCCATCCACGCTCATTTCCTGCAGTTGGGTTCGGCGGAAAAATTGGAAGGAATGCTCGAGCACGCGCGCCATTTCCCACGCCGTCGCCGGAACTCCGGCAATCGCCATGATGGAGTGGCGATCGATTTCGAGAACTTTATCAGCGCGATCGAAGACGACGGTATTGCCCGCGGTCGCGCGGCGGTCGCCCGCGACGAGGACGCCCCCTTGGAACTTGAAAGCGAGGATCGTGGTGGCCTGAGTCTGTGGAATATCCGCAGTTAGCGCCGTAGGACCTATTGGACGTATTGGGGGTATATGTCCCATTCGCTTCAGCAACCCAACAAAATCATCGGAGCCAGCTCCGCCTCCCTCCGCGTCCATCACTGGCCCGTGCGCTGGCGATAGCGCCTGGACTGGTTGGGATCCACTTTGCGCATCTTTTTTAGAAGGTCCCTGGTGTCGGGTCTCGAGATATCCGGCGGTCTCGGACCGTCTCCATCCCCCTGCTTTGGCCCCCAGGGAGCCGGAGGCTTTTGGATGCGCTCAGGCATGGAAAAAAGGTTAGAGATAAATTTTTGAAAGGCAAGAGCGGGCGGCCGCGGAGGCTTGCCACCGCCGCGCCCCAATGCCAAGATGATGGCCCATGCGTCGCCTCGCCCTTGCTTCATTCGCATTTCTTTTGGTGGCGGTAGTTTGCACGACCGGGCCGGCGCAAACCGCCTCGGACGACAAATCCGAGAAGGCGTTGCTGGAAGCCTTAAGCAAGAAAATCGACGAGCAGAACGCGAAGATCGACGCCCTTTCGCAACAGATTCTAAAACTCGAGCAGCAGGTCGCCAAGGTCCGGCCGGGCGTGATGATCGGTGAAACTCCCTCCCCGTCGCCTTCCAGCAGCACAATCGCCGAGGCCTCGAAGCCGGCGGCGACGCAATCCGGCAACAGCCACGTCGTCGCGAAAGGCGAGACCCTGACCTCGATCGCGAAGATGCATAAGGTGAGCGTGGAAGAATTGCAGAAGTTCAATCACATCGAGAACGACCGGAAACTGCAAATCGGTCAGACGATCATGATCCCTCCCGCTGGGAGTTCTCCCGGCGCTTCGCCATCGCCGAACGGATAACGGGCTGCGGCCGCGACAATTCTCAGACCGGCAGATCTATCGTCTCTTCTGGAATTGGGTGTTCGACGTTCGGCGTTGGGCGTCCATCGTTTTCTTCCAATTCTTCAACCGGCTTCTCCAGAAAACTCTGCTCCCAAAGCCGTGCGTATTTCCCTCCCAATTCGAGCAGGGACGCATGCGTTCCGCGCTCGATGATCCGTCCGCGCTCCAGCACCAGGATCTGGTCCGCGCGAAGGATTGTCGACAGCCGGTGCGCGATGACGAAACAAGTCCGGTGCGACATCAAATGCTCGAGCGCTTCCTGGATCAACCGCTCCGTCGTCGTGTCTACGCTCGCCGTCGCTTCATCGAGAATCAGAATCGGCGGATCTTTCAGCAGCGCCCGCGCAATCGAAACCCGCTGCTTTTCGCCCACGCTTAATTTTACCCCGCGCTCGCCGACTACGCTGTCCAGACCGTTCTGCAGCCGATCGATGAATCCTCGTGCATTCGCCGCCTCTGCCGCCGCGAGAACTTCCGCGTCGCTCGCGTCGGGCCGGCCCATGAGCAGGTTCTCGCGGATGGTGCCGTTGAAGAGAAAACTTTCCTGCGTGACGAGCCCGATCATTTCGCGAAGGCGCCGCATCCCGAACTCGCGAAGAGGCGTGTCATCGATGAGGACCTGCCCGGAATCATATTCGTAAAAACGCGTCAGCAGATTCACCAGCGTGGATTTTCCCGCGCCCGTGGTTCCCACGAGCGCGATCGTCTCGCCCGGTTGCGCGTGAAACGTGATCTGTTGCAGCGCCGGCACATTTTCTTTGCCGTAGCCAAAACCGACCTCATTGAACACGACATCGCCGCGCACGCGCACCGCCGGTTTCTCCACGTCCCATCCCGGTTCGACCGGCTCATCGATGATCTCGAACACGCGTTCGCCCGCGGCGCGGCCCGCCTGCACAAGTTGGTTCAGCTGATGGAGCTTGTTAATCGGCTCATACAAAAAACCGGTGAGCATCAGGAACGCGAAGAAATGCCCTTGGGGCATGCTGCCGGCCAGCACCATCCGCGCGCCCACCCACACCGTGAGAACGATTCCCAGCGAACCGAGTAGGATCATCGACGGGTGATACATTCCCCAGACCCGCATCACGATGAGCGTCGCGTCGCGAAGCCGGTCGCTCACGGAATTGAAGCGGCCGTGCTCCGCACTTTCGCGCACATAGCTTTTGATCTGGCGAATCCCTGCCAGGTTATCGTGCAGGAGCGAGTTCATGGCCGACGAGGCGCGCCTTTGCAGCCGATAACGGCGGTGGGCTGTGAGCGTGTACCAGAGAGCGCCTGCCGCCAACACCGGGAGGGGCGCCAGCGCCACGAACGTAAGCGAGACACTGAAGTAAAACATCATCCCGAGGACGACCACCAGTTGCAGCACCGCGACGACACCCTGTTCGATTCCGTCGATCAGCATCCGTTCCACCGAGGTCACATCCTCGAGAATGCGCGTCATCAAATCCCCCGTCGCGCGATTATCGAACCAGCGCAGCGGCAGCATCTGGATATGCGAATACAGATCGCTCCGCAGATCGAAGATCACGCGCTGCTCGAAGGTGTTGTTGAGAATGATCCGGAGCGAACTGAGTCCATTCTGCACCACAAACGCCAGCGCCGCCGTCAGCACCAGCGGCATGAGCCGCTCCGCGTGGTGCTGATTCAGGACCTCATCCACCAGCCGCGTCGTCACCGCCGGAAACACCAGCACCATCAACGTGCTCAAAATCGCACACGTGAGCGTCCCCAACGCCATCCAGGGATAGCGGCGCAGGTACGCAAAAACTCGCGGAACGGTGTTCATGGTCAATTAGCACTATAGGATGGGTGGGGCGGTTGTGCATGAGGCCTTCGGCATTTTCTTGACGGCGGAAAACGCCAGTCTGCGTCGGAATGTTAGTCCATTTTGGGCTTGTCGGGTTTCGGCGACCAACCTAAAGATTCATGCAGCCATCTGTAGGCCGTTTCGTATGCCCCCTATTACGTATCCGTGCGAAGGAAAGCCTGAAATACCTCAAGGGTGCTACTCGCGGCTCTGTGACTGCCAGCCAGGGCAATGGGCCAAGCACGATGAAGGGGCGCTTGAGAGTCTTGCTGGAGCCATGAAAGATTCTCCCGAAAAGCGGCTGGCACGCGCGAAGCAGAATGCAGGCATCACGAGAGTACCTTCTGGATATGTATATCTGGGCCAATTCATCGATCACGACATTACGAAAGACAATCGATATCTGGCGGATGCAACCCCTGACGTCAGGGAGACGCGCAATTTTCGCACAGCCCGACTCGACCTGGAATCTTTGTACGGAGCGTTTCCTGCCAGCGTGCCCTGCATTTATGAGAAAGATGGCGAGCGTCTGCGCCTGGGTTGGACTCTCGAAGCGCGAAGTAGAAACGGGCGAACCATTGCGTCGTCGCCCGACGATCTTCCGCGGCTCGATGAGGGAACCACCACGGATGGAACGGCCATCGTGATCGATCCCCGGAATGATGAAAACCTGATAGTTGCGCAGTTACACGTCCTCTTCCTCAAGTTCCACAACCGGGTCCTTAGGTTACTAAAGGAAAATGACCTCGCTCCGAATCACAAGGAAAGTTTGTTCGATCAGGCGCGCCGATTCGTGACGTGGCATTACCAATGGCTTGTTCTGCACGATTTTCTGCCGGCTATCGTGAGAAAGGCGGTCCTGGACGATATCAGTAGAGTTGGATCGGCGCCGGTTTTATATACTCATTGGTACCTTCCGGCGGATGCGCCGGTCTCGATGCCAGTCGAATTCTCCGTCGCGGCCTTTCGTTTCGGACACAGCATGGTTCGCGAGGGATATGATCTAAACGGGCACGTCGGCGGGGTGAATTCGCATGAGATTATTCGAATGACCAAGCGGGGCGGGGGAATCAAAAAACAGCTACCAGCCAATTATGTCATCGACTGGAGCGGCTTCTTCGGAACTCTACCCGGCCGGGTGAATCGCGCTCAACTGATTGATCCTTTTATTACCGAGATGCTTTATGATTTGCCGAAACAAACCGAAGAAGCGTTTCGTTTCCAGTCAAGCTTGCGAATGTTGCCACCGGATCCTTCGCTGAAGATGATACCCCCGCTCCCTGAGACGACACTGAAGCGCGGTTCTTCGATTCGGTTGCCGAGCGGAGAAGAATTTGCAGGCAAATTCGGGCTCGATGTGCTCAGTCCGTCGCAGTTATTTCCTGGCCACGAAGACTTTTATGAACGCGCGCTAAACCGGCGCACTCCTCTCTGGTATTACATCCTCCAGGAAGCTGCAGTAGAAAAACCGGAGCCAGCGATGGCAACGAAGAGCCCTCCGACGCAAAAACTTGGCACGGTCGGTAGCCGCATCGTTACGGAAACGCTCTACCAGCTTCTCAGGGCCGATGCCGAATCGTTTCTCTATGCGAAACCAAAGTGGATCCCACCGCGATTCACGGTTGGTCAGACTGGCCGCGATTGGTGCCTCGACTCGATGTCAAAGCTAGTCCGCTTTGTAAAGGTCGAGATCTAAGATCACACCGGCCAGTATTCGTAGTTGCCGAGAACATATTTCTTTAAGTCCTCATCAGACATTTTGGTCGCATCCTCCGAGGGAATTTCGAGGATAACCGACGACCCGACCTCCAGCTCGCGCTCGCCCGCTGGAAAAAAGATCACTCTCGCATCGTCTTCTACCGGAACCCGAATGCCCCCGATTGTTTCAAATAATTGCCGGGCTTTGTCGTCTCTTCCGATAAGATCCGCTCCTTCGTCTGGATGTGCCGCGAGATAGCGCAGAACTTTAAAAACTGCCCGATTTTTTTTCTTGTCGTCGGCCCAATCCTTTTTGTTGTCGTCGCTCATGATTACTCCTTTTAAGGCGATGTTAGGTCGCCGTTTGCAGCCACTTCTAACGGCTGGCCTGTTCGCCGTCTCAGCTCTAAAACCTTGTCGGTAAGGGCCGAGAGAATCTCGTGAAAGCGCGAATCGCCCGAGAGGTGATCGAATCGCGGATCGATCCCTGGCGAGCGGAAGTCGATCCAACCTGCAGCTACCGCTGCTTGCAGATGTTTGATCGCAGCATCGCCATCCCCCAGCGAAGCCTCTACTGCCGCGATGCGGTAGAGAGTTTCGGGGTTTTTCGAATTTACTGAAATGAGCTCGCGAGCGAGACACTCCTGTAGGAGCGATCGCCCTCCCGCCTCGTTGCCCATCAGCTGCCGAATTCGACCCAGAGCAGAGCCATAACTCATGGCGCCGAAGTATTCGTTGCGATCGACGGGATTATTTTCGACAAGTTGCGAGTAGAGGCGTTCGGCGGCAGAGTAATTGCGCGCCAACAGTTCTACCCGCGCCACCATTTCATTCGCCGAATTGTCTGAGAATATCTGCTCGTAATTCTTTGAACGCGTCCGATTCTGGTCAAACAGGGCGCGGGCTTCCGCGATATTATTTTGAAGGAGGTGCAGATAGCAGAGACCGACCAAACCATCCGGATCTTCGGGCCGCAGGGCCATGGCTTGGTGATAGGCGGCTTCCGACTTTTGATATTCATTCAAAAGTCTCCAGCAATCTCCGATGAGCGCATACACGCGCCCCGGCGCGGTGGTCCCGCGCTGGGCCCTTTCTAACCAAGGCAGGGCCCGATTTGGCTCTCCGAGCTTTATGAGGGTGGTTGCAGTAAACCTCTCCACTACCTCCTCGGGCCCTCCCGCTTCAATCGCGCGTAACTGTTCCTCTAAGACTTGGGCAAATTCCTCTTTCTGTAGGAGGAGACCGGCTAAGGCGCGGTGTCCGTCAGGGAGATTGGGTTCGAGGCGAAGCGACTCGAAAGCTTCCTTCTCGGCGGTCCTTAGCAAGTCTTGATCGGGTACAAAATGAACACGAGCGGACAGGGTGCTGGAAAGGTAAGCGTGGGCGATGGCGGAGTTAGGCTCCAGTTGGATTGCCTTTGTTAAACACTGAATCGAGGCTTCGAAATCTTCGATCGTGCCACGAAACAACAACTGCCGTCCCGAGATAATGAATTCTCGCGACGCTGGATTTCTCATTCCGGGATCACGCGACAAGGGCCCGATTTTCGACCAATTATTTTCGGTCATAATGGAATGAATCGAAGGCGTAATGGCTCTTCTGAGTGCCGCCACTGACGACGTAACCGAGTCGGCTTCGATCAGACTCGTGAACAAGATGTCGCCCGTGGCTGCGTTCATGAGTCTCACCGAAATTCGCAGCTTGCCTCCAACAACGCGTTCGGTGCCGGTGAAAACGACCCGCGCCTTTGTCTCCCGGTTCGCATCAGCGATCTCTCCGTTATTTCCGGTTCCGGCCCACTCCGCTCCATGCTGCGTTACAGGGACGACGTGAGCGGGACCAAAGCGCGTGAGGTCGCTCTGCAAAGCCTGAGCAATTGTCACCGCAATTGATTCGTCAGCGGAAGCGGTATCGAGATTCAAGAACGGCAAAACAATCATCGAGCGCGCAGCTAATTGGTCTTGTCGAACGGTGCTTGCGAGTTGGCGGCCTTCGACCTGCCAAAACACGGCCATTGTTCCCAACGCGACCGATGCCGCGATGCTACCCGCTAACTTTGGATTGCGCTGTGCCCATCGGTAAACGCGAACAGGCATCGAAACGGGCCGGGCGATAATAGGTCTTCCTTCAAGCCAGCGTTCCAGATCTTCGGCGAGATCGTGCGCGCTCGGGTAGCGGGCAGTGGGTTCGCGCTCGAGGCAGCGGGAGCAGATGGTTTCGAGGTCGCGGTCGGCGAGCTTGGAGAGGGAGCGCAGTTTTGGGGCGGGAGATTCGGCGGCCTGGCGGATGACGGAGAGGGCGTGGGCGCCAAGGAAGGGGGGTCGGCCGGCGAGGAGGTCGAAGAGAATGGCGCCGAGGCTGTAGATATCGGCGGTGGGTTTGAGGTCGGCGGCGGAGGCGCTGGCTTGTTCGGGGGCGATGTAGCCGGGGGTGCCGAAAATGGTGAGGGTGCGGGTGAGATCGCTGGTGGCGTCGAGCCATTTGGCAAGGCCGAAATCGCTGACGAGCGGTTCGCCGCGGCCGTCGAGAAGAATGTTTCCGGGCTTCAGGTCGCGGTGGAGAATGCCGCGGCTGTGGGCATACTGGACGGCGCGCGCGATCTTCGCCACGATGGCGACGCATTGCCGCGGTTCGGTGCGTAGCGCCGGCGCGACTTGTTGCAAGGTTCCGCCCGGCGCGAACTTCATGCTGAAGAACGGGAGGCCGTCGTCGCTCTCGCTCACTTCGTAGATGGGCAGAATGTTCGGATGATCGAGGCTGGCGGCCGCTTGCGCTTCGCGGCGGAAACGTGCCAGGGTCTCGCGCGAGTCCGAATGATAGCTTAAGACCCGCTTTACGGCGACGATGCGGCGGGAATGGCGTTGACGCGCGCGGTAGATCACACCCATTCCGCCCCGGCCGATCTCCTCGAGGATCTCGTAGTTGCCGAGACGCCAGTTCTTGTCCGGCAGCGAAATTTCGGCGAACGCACTGACAAGCGCTCCCGGGTCGCAGTCGTCGTCCGGATTGAGTCCGGCTTTGAGGAGACAACCAACGCAAAGCCCTCCCGCGACGTGCGACGAAGAATCGCAGTGCGGACAAGGCGGAGGATTGGCGATCACGCTCGCGATTGAATCGGAAAGTCCGGAGGGAATCATGGGAGGGAAGGGTCGGAGGTCAGATTCTTTTCACGAGCTTTCACCCGCAGCGAGGACGCTGCACAAATGCCGGATTTCGTCATCCACCTCCGCGGGATCGGCGACAGTCTCGGCAACCTCATCGCGGAGCAGGCTGCGGTAACGCTGGCGGAGCCGATGCACCAGCCGTTTCACAGTCGCTTCAGGGACGCCGAGAGTCTGTGACAAAGTCGGATAGGAGACATCTTCGCGTTCGGCGCCCAGGCACGAGCGCAACGCCTCAAACGCGCGCAGCTTTCCCTGGCTTTCGCATTCTTCGCGCAAACGGCGGAGCGCTTGTTCGACAACGGTGGCGGCCCAGCGCAAATCAAAAAGCCGTTCGGCCGGCCACGATTCCAGCGCCTGTGCAGAGACGGTGAGCTGCGAAGGCGCCTCTGCCATCCAATCATCCCAGGAGACGAAATTCACATCGCCACCGCGTTTGCGGGCATGTCGCTTGTCGGCGTCATCGTTCAGGAAATTCCCGAGCGACTTGAGCAAGAGTGAGCGGAACCGGCCCCGGTTGGGATCGGCGTGCCGGAGCCAGTTACCTTGCAGCATCATGGCAAAAAAATCCTGGGTAAGATCCTGCGCGTCCTCGACGGAATGGCCGCGCCGGCAGACAAAGGAAAAAATGGGACGCCAATAAAGCCGGCAAAGTTCCGAAAGGGCCTGGCGCGATCTTTGATCGTCGCTGCTGAGATCGGCCGAAGAGAGAATGAGGCTCCAGCGCGTCGTCGCGAAGTTGCGAGGGGCGCCACCATCTTCCGTGGCCAGGGAGAAGTTCACGAGCGCCGATGATGATTTTGTCCCGATCGTTAGGCAAGCCTAAACCAAAATTCCGCGTCCAATGACGATAGGTTTGCATAACCAGTTACTTGCTGGAAAGCGAGACGCCGCATCGCTCCAAGCGGCGTGCGATTTGTTGCGCTTCAACTGCTGGCGCCCCCGTCTTTGGGTCAGTTCTACCTTTTCTGGCTGCAATCAGCACCCTGAATTTCCGGCGCAGGACTCGTTGTCTCCACCAGATCGAGAGCGGATAATGCCATTCTCCGTCTTCTATCTGGGTCGCTGCCATTCCGCTACTTTCTACGGAAAACTTGATCGGAGGTTCCCGGTATTTTTGCGGTTAACACAGCGGTTTACGCTGTCCTTTTGCTGCTTTCGACTCGCTGCTCCATGGCTTTCTGTCACACTAGGCCGCGTGAACGACCATATTCACATTGCCCAGCTCGAAATTTCGGCCCACATCGGTGTGCCGGAGGAGGAACGCGGTTCGGCCCAGAAGCTCACCTTTACTCTTACCCTCTGGCCGGTCCGTTCGATGCGGGACTTGAATGACGAAATAGCAAGCGCGGTGAATTACGCGAGTGTCTGCGCGGAAACGAAAGAATTCGTGGAGAGGAGACGCGATAAATTGATCGAGACGCTGGCCGATGCGCTCGCCATGCATTTGCTCGAGTTTTTTGAAATCCAGCGGATCACCGTCGAGGTGCGCAAATTTATTTTGCCGGCCGTCGAGTTTGTTTCGGTGACCGTGACGCGGGATCGCACGGAGAAATAAGCGCATGCGCAAAGGAAGATTCGACGAACCGGCGAGCGAAACCGCGCAGCTCTACAGCGAATCGGTTTCGATCGATTGGCGCCTCTATCGTTACGACATCAAAGGCTCGCTCGCGCACGCGGCCGCGCTGGAGGCGGCGGGGATTCTGACGAAAGAGGAACACGAACAAATCGAGGCCGGCCTGACCGTGATCGAAGCCGAGATCGATGCGGGCGATTTCCGTTGGGAACGCGCGCTCGAGGATGTCCACATGAACATCGAGGCCGTGCTGACGAAACGGATCGGCGCGGCGGGCGCGAAACTGCACACGGCCCGCAGCCGCAACGATCAGGTGGCGCTCGATTTGCGGCTCTACGTGAAAGCGGAAGCGGCGGCGATCTGCGCGGGTGTGCGCGCGTTGCAGACCGTGCTGCTCGCGCTGGCCGAGCGACATCAAAATGTCGTGATGCCGGGTTACACGCACTTGCAGCGGGCGCAGCCGGTTTTACTCGCGCATTATTTCCTGGCCCAGATTGAAGCTTTGGGACGCGACTACGGACGCATCACTGATTGCGCGGAGCGCGCGGATGTTCTCCCGCTCGGTTCCGGCGCCATCGCGGGATCGACTATCGTCCTCGGCCGCGAATTGATCGCGCGCCAACTCGGCTTCTCCAAACTCAGCCAGAACAGCCTCGATGCGGTCAGCGATCGCGACTTCGCCTGCGAATTTCTTTTTGGACTGGCGATGATCGGTCTGCATCTCTCGCGTCTGAGCGAAGACCTGATTCTCTGGGGCACGAGCGAATTCGGCTTCGTCTCATTCAGCGACGCCTTTTCCACCGGCTCCAGTTTGATGCCGCAAAAAAAGAATCCGGACATGGCGGAGCTGACGCGCGGGAAAACCGGCCGGCTCTATGGTAATCTCATCGCGTTGCTTACGACGATGAAAGGGTTGCCGGCGTCGTACAATCGCGATCTCCAGGAGGATAAACGGCCGCTGTTCGATTCGGTGGATACGGTGAGGGATGCTCTGAAAACTTTCGCCGCGATGTTGCCGGAACTGACCATTAATTCCACGCGGATGGAGGCGGCGGCGAGCGATCCAAACTTGTTGGCGACCGACCTTGCCGAATACCTCGTGAAAAAAGGCATGCCTTTCCGCGAGGCGCATGAAGCGGTTGGGAAATTGGTCGCGCGCGCGGCGGCGGCGAAACTGGCGCTTAACAACATGTCCATGTTTGAAATGCAGGAGGTATCGCCCTTGTTTGCCGAAGATGTCGCGAAAGTTTTCGACGTGCGCGGTTCGCTCGCGAAACGCACGGCCGTTGGCGCGCCGTCGCCGGAAAATGTCGCCGCCCAAATCGCGCGCTGGAAAAATCTTCTGTAACTCGTCGGCGGTCTAAACCGCCGCTACAGGAAAGCAAAGACGATTCGCTTTTCGTGGTGCTCCCCATAATCTTCCGGCGTGACGAGCAGGAGCGCAGTTTCTGAAGGCGACGGTTGGGAAACGGTCTCGAGCGAAACCCATTTTCAAAACAGCCATCTCGAAGTGGTAACGGAGCAGACCCGGACACCATCGCGAAACTCACCGCAGCCCTGGACCGTCGTGCGGCGAAAACGGGCGGTCGCGATCGCCGCCATGACATCCGACGGAAAGATGATCCTGATCCGGCAGGAACGGATCCCAGTTCGCGCTGCGCTCTGGGAAGTGCCCGCCGGCCAGATCGATGAAGCGTCGTCGGACGAGAAAGCGACGGCGGCCGTCGCTCTCCGCGAGTTGCGCGAAGAAACCGGCTACGGGCTTGCGGAAGGCGGAGAGCTAATCGCGCTTGGAGACTTCTTTACTTCGCCGGGGATGACCGACGAGCAGGTTTACTTCTTCCTGGCGCGGCCTGTCCGGCAAAGCGATGCGGGTCACGCGCACGAGGAATCGGAATCGATCGTGGATTGCCAGGCCTTCAGCGCGTCCGAGTTGCGCCGGATGATCGACCACAACGAGATCCGGAACGGCAATACCCTCGGCATCTGCGCGCACCTGATCGCCCGCGGCCTGCTCTCTTTCGATCCGGAGTAATTTCGATCCGCATGGCGTTACGCGATATTTTCAAATTTCGGGACCTGCCCGAGAGCGAAACTTCGAAGCCGTTCCTAGAACACCTCGAGGACCTGCGCTGGACGATCGTGAAGATGGCGATCGCGCTGGTCGCGTCGATGATCATCTGCCTCGCCTTCCGCTCACAGCTCGTCCGCATCATGCAATGGCCGATGCACGAGATCGATCCCAAGCTCGGCGCCCTCCGCGCGCTCGGCATCACCGATTCGATCACGATCTCGTTTCGTCTCGCGTTCTACGCCGGCATCGTCCTTTCCTTTCCGCTCCTGCTCTACTTCGTCGCCGAATTCGTCCTCCCGGCGCTGACGGCGCTGGAGAAGCGATACATTCTTCCCGGCATCTTCGTCAGCTTCGCGTTGTTTCTAACCGGAGTGCTCGCCTGTTATTTCTGGCTCCTGCCGAGAACAATCGTTTTCTTTTTCAACGACACGGTGTCGTTAGGCTGGGCCGCCGCCTGGACGGTGCAGGAATATTATTCATTCGTGACCCGTTTCACGCTGGGCTTCGGCCTCGCTTTCGAGCTGCCGATCGTGGTGCTCGTCATGGTTCGGTTCGGGCTCGTGACTTACGAATTCATGGCCCGGACGCGGCCTTACGCAGTCGTTCTGATTGTCATCCTCGCCACCATCATCACGCCGACGCCCGATCCGTTGACGATGATCGCAATGGCGCTGCCGATGATCCTGCTCTACGAGAGCTGCATCTGGATCGCCTGGTTCGTGCGGCGCAAAGCCCGGAAGGCACTCGAGGCGCGGAATGAATAGTTCGCTCGCCGGTTACCAACTCTTCTTCGGCATGGTGGCGTTTCTTCTAGGCGCGGTCGTTGGTTCGTTTCTCAATGTCTGCATCTATCGCATGCCGCTCGATCTCTCGGTGAACAAACCGCGGAGATCGTTCTGTCCGGCGTGCAAAAAGCAACTCGCCTGGCACGAGAACATCCCGCTGGTCAGCTGGCTTTGGTTACGCGGGCGCTGCGCGAATTGCGGGAGCCCGATCGCCTTTCGCTACTTCGCGGTCGAACTCCTGACGGCGCTGCTCTTCCTCTGCGCCTGGCTCATGTTCCCGTGGCCGGTCGCGATCGCGTATTGGGTTTTCCTTTCGCTTCTCATCGTCGGCACCTTTATCGACTTCGAGCATTTCATTATTCCGGACGAAGTCACGATCGGCGGAACTGTCGCCGGCATCCTCGCCAGCATTGTTGTGCCCGAACTGATGTCTACGGACAACCGATGGACCGCGCTCCTGACCTCCGTGCTTTCGGCTGCGCTCGGTTACGCGGTTTTGTGGGTCGTCCTCGAAGCCGGCAAAAAAGTCTTCGGCAAAAAGCGAATCCGGCTCGATGCGCCCACGCCGTTTAGCTGGACCCGCAAGGGCGATGACGCCGATTTCGTCGTGGGCGAAGAGCAGGGTTTATGGAGCGATTATTTCGCGCGCGAAAACGACCGGCTCATCCTGCATTGCGACGAAGCGCGGGTCGCAGGCACTGAACTCGGCAAGACCGATCTCCGCTTTCACTACAATCGAGTGACGATCGCCGGCAACGAAACCGCGCTCGATACGCTCGATCAAATCTCCGGCGTCGTCCGGGAACTCGAAATCCCACGCGAAGCGATGGGCCGCGGCGACTTGAAATTTCTCGCGGCCATCGGTGCCTTCCTCGGCTGGCGCGCCGTCTTGTTCAGTGTCTTCGCCGGATCGCTCCTCGGCTCGTTCGTCGGGATTTTGACGCTGGTCATCGGCCAGCGTGTTTGGTCGGCGAAGTTACCCTTCGGACCGTATCTCGCTTTCGGCGCACTCGGCTGGATGTTCTTCGGTGAGTCGCTTCTCCGCTGGTACACCGGCCTGCTCAACCCGTAATAGCGAGATGGAGTCGTGTTCGCTTTCAACGTCGAATCGTATACGCCACATCACTCAAGAGAACTCGGAGGTGCGGCTGTGCTTCGAAGACGACCGATTCCGAATCATCGAATGCCTTTCCTGCGAGCAAATCGTCTCCGATTCGCTTGGCGACCGCACGCCACCGAGCGGTTACCAGATCAGCCGTCATCGCCGGCGTTTTCTCAGTAAAAGGTAAATACATCGGCCCATCGATCAACGCGACCCGGCACGCGCGAAAAACATCCATCACCGTCTCCGGCGCGCGCCAGCCGAGCGTCGCCGCCGCGGCCGCAGGCAGAATTATGCCGCCCGTTTTCTTCGCGCATATCGATTTCAAGAACGCGCCGATGTGATCGTCGCGCAGAGTGGCAATTTTCACATTCGATGTTCTCCGATTCTACAAGGGCTTGGAGTTTCCCAAGACGTTCCTCATCGACCGCCGCTTCTCGAGCAAGCCGGACGATCGTGGCTCCGCTGATTTTTGGGTCCGCGCGCCAGCTTCGCGCGATTGCGCGGATGGCTTGTTGCCTTCGCACTTGATAGCGGCAACTCATTCCCGCCAACGGCGTGATGTTCACTCCAGCAAAGCGGATTCCCAAATCGCGCAGCCGCAAGACTGTTTCGCCGTCCGCGCCATCGGGCAGAAGCCAGATGACTTCATTTACCTTTTCGCTCCTTAACTGCTTAAGTACTATTTCAGGTTGGCCTTCCGGTTGTTGAAAAAAAATTGTGCTGGTGAGAAATCCGCGTTCGTGCAGCTCATCGCGGATGCGCGTAAGACAGCGCTGATACTCCAGGAACGTCTGAAAGCGCGAAAGCGACACAGGTAATCCGATCAATCCCCGCACCTTGAGATGACGCAACGCGCCATGGCCCGATAGCATGGTGTGTGACCCACGCACGCTTGCCAATACACGCTCCTCCGTCAGTTTTTTGTAAACGGTCGCCATGGCGGAAATAGGTACGCCAAAGCGTTTGGCAGCTTTTCGCAGGGACAGAAAAGCCTGCGGGTGATTCTTTTGCTGTTTGAGAGCAAGACGCCGGACCGTTTCCAAGAGGCGATCTGTCTTCCTCTCCTGCTTACCTACCAGAGAAAACTCCGCTGAATGTGCGCTGTGACGCCTTTTGGGGACGCGCGTTTTCCGGGGCATAACGGGGGACAGCGTCGCTGCAGTTCGCGAACTGTTTTTATCTGTTTCGTGACTGTTTGTCTAGCGCTACTTCGCCGCCGCCATTACATGCGCGGCCATGAATCTTCAAAAAATCCTCAGCAAGTGCGCTGTATTAGTCGTACTGCTTTCCCCTTTGTCCGCGTCCGCGCTGGTGATGCGTGCCAATGGACCAGAGCCAGTCATCGTCCAGATCAAAGAATCACTTCGAACCTCAGATGATTTGGACAACCGATTGGACGAACTGGTCTCGGTCAGAAACCAAAACCGCCTGAGCGTGGTCAAGTGGTGGGCCGGCCGCAAGCTGCTAGTCATGCTTTCCTTCCCGACAAATTTTACCGAGCAGCAGGCAGCGGCTGTGATCGTCAGACTGCAACAATTGGCCGCTGTCGAAAAAGTCGTGCCCGTTTCCGCATTCAATCTCTATTTCCGTTCCGGCGATTTTGTTCGCTCGTACGGTGCGAGCGAACCCATTCCGGATGTATCGCGCCGAGGTTTCGATGCTGAACGAATTGGCAAGCCGGTGTTTTCTCCGCCGGATCAAATTGCATTGGCGCAACGAGCCCACGCATCCAACCGCCTGATTGTGCGCTGGAGGGACGAGTACGTTTGGAAGGCCGAACAAACAGGTTTCTTGCAGCGGATAGCGAATTTGCACCGCGATGCTGGTTGCCGGGTCGTCCGCGAACAGCGCCAGTCGCCGACTCGACTGAGTCATGTCCTGGAGTTTGATGATCCGAGTACCCTCGCGGACAAGCTTAAACGATACATGGACTCGGGACTGGTTGAGTATGCCCAGCCAGACTACATCTACAAGGCCGCCGCGACACCGAACGATCCTGTCTACGGGAGTCAACAATGGACCCTGCCGCTAATCAGTGCACCTGAAGCATGGGATCTAACGACTGGCGATCATTCAGTCATCATCGCCGTGGGCGACAGCGGGGCGAATGTTAACCATCCAGACTTCTCGCCCAATCTTTGGAGCGGCCAAAACGATCCGAACACCGGAGTCCACAACTTCTATGACGGTGGTCAGGACGTCACCGACAACTTTGGACATGGCAGTCTAGTCGCCTCCATCATTGGAGCGCGCGGCAATAATGGATTGTACATGACCGGCGTGGCTTGGGATGTATCCCTAATGATTTTGAAGGTAATAGGACCTACTGGTCACTTTTCGCATGATCCGATGGACCCCGAATCGGAGCGCGATGCGTTTTCTTCGAGCGTATCTGGTGCAATCTCCTATGCCAGTGCGAATCATGCCACAGCCATTAACCTCAGTTTGGCGAGTTCCTACTTTGAGTACACGCCCACAGGCACGGTATTTATGTATGACCCGGCGATACAAGACGCCATCGGTGGGGCACGTGATAACGGGGAGGGCGGAATGCTCGTAGTTGCGGCAGCCGGAAATGGTTCTAGTGACAACGATAATGACACCTATCCCCTTAGTCCGACGTCCATTCCGTTTGATAACGTCATCTCGGTCGGTGCGACCGATATCAATGATCAGCGCGCGCTTTATTCGAACATCGGTCGTTATCGGGTCGATCTCGGGGCTCCGGGCGGCACTGACACCAAGAAAATTATTGGCCTGAGCCAGACCGTTGGGTACTATTCCTTCGATCGTGGAACATCCTTCGCTGCTCCGCACGTGACGGGTGCCGCAGCACTTGTAAAGAGCAAATACCCTTGGGAGAACTATTTCGGCATTCGCGATCGCATTTTGATGGGTGTCGATCATGTCCCGGTTTCGCAGACTGATAGCACTCCGAGATTTGAGAACACCTTCCGCACGAAAGGCCGGTTAAACCTATATAACGCGCTTCAACCGCGCAGCATGGTGCGTAATCTGAGCACCCGGGCGCGGGTCGAAGATGGCGATCGGGTTATGATAGCCGGATTCGTCATTGGAGGGAGTACGCCGGTGGCCGGTGCTCCCACTCCGCCGCCCTTGAAAGTGCTGATCCGCGGCATCGGACCCAGCCTACCGGTGGGTGGAGATCGCTTGGGCAATCCCAAGATTACATTGCGTCAAGGTAACACCACCATTGATTCGAATGACGACTGGCAGAACCATGCCACAGCAGGCGAGATCCAGTCTAGGGGCTTCGCGCCGGGCAATGCGCTTGAATCCGCGCTGATCGCCACCTTGCAACCTGGGGCGTACACAGTGGTTCTTGAAGACGCGGGCAATCAGCACGGAGTCGGATTGTTCGAGATTTATGAACTCGACGACAATGAACAATCCCGTTTGCTGAATTTGTCGACGCGCTGCCTAGTTGGCACTGGTGACGACGTCGCCATTGCTGGTTCCTATGTCGGAGATCCAAACCAGGCTGGGCCCAAACCAGATCGACGTCTATTGATCTTGGGGAAAGGTCCAAGCCTCACTGCGTTTAATCTATCCGGAGTTTTATCCGATCCTCAACTCGAGGCGCGCGATTCTGGAGGAGCTTTGCTTGCTAGCAACGATCAATGGCAGACCATTGACGACGATAGCGGGTCGGGACATGCGCTCGAAGAAAAGCTTAGCCCCTCTTACTCCGGTTTTGCCCCAGCGAATCTCGCAGAAAGCGTGCTCTGGCCTACATTCAGGCCTGGCGGTTACACAGTGATACTTTCAGGAGCCAATGGATCGACTGGGATTGGCCTAATCGAATTTTACGAATACTAAATACCTCGGGCGGTTGGTACGACTATTAAACTGTTTGCGAACTGTTTCTTTTGCAAGTGAGACGAACGACGCGATTCTAACGATGACCATGAAGCTCGAACGAAAATATTCGCTGACCCTTTCAAAATGGATGCGACTTGCTCTGATTGCGGTTACGGCGCTGTGCGCGATTTCTGCAGCTGTAAAGACACAAGCGCAAGCAGTCGAAAAATTCTATTATTGGCTCGCGCCCGTCACCGACCCGCAATCTCCATGGGCGCGTTACCGTGATCGCCAAGAGAGTTACGTCGCCGAGGTAAGCGCATCGGTCGCGGCAACGATCGATAATTATCGCAGTCAGGGCCTTCCCGTGGGCGTCGATGGTATCATCGCGGCGGGAAGCGCGGATTATAATAGGAACTATTTTTTGCCGGGACATCCAGTTTGGAATTGGCATTTTGCTGTGGTAGAGCGCGCATTCTTCCTGGGAGAGGGTCGCCCTCAGTGCGAGTGCCCCGAGTTTGTGGCAAACCCATCCGATATCGCAGCTGACCCCAACGCTTGGGACGGGAAAAGGTACGAGCCCACGTTTTACGAAGTAAAGGGTCGGATCGATCCAAACAAATTGGATGCGGTAGCGAACGTGTCGAACCGTGGGATCACAGGTGCTGGCGAGAAAACCTTGATCACTGGATTCATCGTGAACGGCGGCCAGCCACGCAACGTCGTCGTACGCGCTCTCGGACCCAGTCTGAGCGCCAGTGGCCTTCAACAAGTCGCCGCCAATCCCAAGATCGATGTTTACCGAGGATCTACCAGGATCGCGACGAACGCCGATTGGAAAACCGATACGCGTGCGAGTTCGTTAGCGCAAAATTATCCCTCGCTCGCACCTTCGAACGACAAGGAAGCAGCACTGTTGCTCACGCTTCTCCCTGGCGCTTATACGCTGCAAGGCATCAATGAGCCCGGCACTGAAGGCATCATGTTGCTCGAAGTCTACGACGTCGATAGCTCGACGGTTCCGTAGCTACGCTGAAACGATGGTTTCGACTGCGCTGTCCGCGCAATAAGTCGCGTGGAGTGCGTGATTGATCTCGGCCAGGCGATCCTGGATTTGTTCGAGATATTCGTGCAGTCCGAATTTGAAGATGTCGCCAATGGCGGCGTAATCCAGCTCCGAGCGGAGCCGGCCGGATAATCGCTCGGCTTCATTAGCGTAATTCGTTTCGTTCGAGCCCGAGATATGGTGGAGGGCGGCGTCAAAGCAATCGACGCTGAAACGGATCGAGCGCGGAAAGGCCGAATGCGTGATGACGAATTCCGCCACCTTCCAGGGCGCGACCTGGCCGACGTAAACTTTCCGGTAAGCCTCGAGGGCGCTGCACGATTTCAACACCGACATCCATTGGATGGTGTCGATATTGCCGCCGACCTTTTCTCCCGACGGCAACAGGATGTGATACTTCACGTCGAGGATGCGGGAGGTGCAATCGGCGCGCTCCAGCAATCTTCCGATCCGGATAAAATCCCAACCTTCGCCATGGGTCATGGTCGCATCGGTGATCCCCTGGAACAGGTGCGAGCCCGTGATGATGCGCTTGAAGAATTCATACGGGCTCGTCCGCACCAGCTTTTTCGCCGCGTCGCTTTTCACGAAGAGATAGAGGCGATTGATCTGCTCCCACATCTCGCTCGAGACCTGTTCGCTCGTGGTCCGGGCGTTCTCGCGCGCGTGCGTGAGACAGGACAGGATCGAGTTCGGATTCTTTTTCTGGAGGCTGACGAAATCGATCACCGCCTTGCCATCCGGCTTGTCGTAGAGCGACGCGAAGAGCTCGTTTTCTTCGAGTGAGCTGATGATCGGGTCCCATTGCTGTTGCGGATCGGACTCGTGTTGATTCGTCAGGTCGAGGAGCATCTGGAGATTCACATCGGCGATGCGCGCGTTGTTTTCCGCCCGCTCGATGTAGCGGCTCATCCAGTAGAGGGAATCGGCGACGCGGCTCAGCATGGGAGAAGGGGGTATGGAGTAATGGAGTAGTGGAGTGATGGGAGAAGAGTTTTCATGGTCGCATTACTCCAACACTCCATTACTCCACTACTCCATTGGGTTGTTCGTCTTCGAGAATCCAGGTGTCCTTGCTTCCGCCGCCCTGCGAAGAATTCACGACGAGCGAGCCTTCCCGCAACGCGACCCGGGTCAGCGCGCCGGGAATGATTGTGACTTTTTCGCCGTAGAGAATGAATGGGCGGAGATCGACGTGCCGGCCTTGCATGCTGTTGTCGCAAAAGGCCGGCGCGCGCGACAGCGGCACGACCGGTTGCGCGATGTAGTTCCGCGGATTTTTTCGAACCTTTTCGCGAAAGCGGTCGCACTCCGCCTTGCTCGCCTGCGGACCGATCAGCATTCCGTAACCGCCGCTTTCGTTAACCGCTTTCACCACCAGCTCCGCGATGTGTTCGAGGATGTAAGTCAGGTCCTCTTTTACCGCCGCGAGGTAGGTGTGCACGTTGGGAAGAATCGGATCCTCGCCGAGGTAATAGCGAATCATCTTCGGCACAAAGTGATAAACCGCCTTGTCGTCCGCGATCCCGGTGCCGATCGAATTCGCGAGACTCACGTTTCCGTCGCGATACGCCTCCACCAAACCCGGCACCCCCAGGCCTGAATCTTTGCGGAAGACCTGCGGATCGAGGAAGTCGTCGTTGATCCGGCGGTAGATCACGTCGACCGGCTTCAGCCCCATGGTGGTGCGCATAAAAACTTTGCCGCCTTGTGCGACGAGGTCGCGTCCTTCCACGATCTCGATGCCCATCGAGCGCGCGAGAAACGAATGCTCGAAATAGGCGGAGTTATAAACGCCGGGCGTGAGCAAGACGACGGTCGGTTCCTGTTTGGCGTGCGGCGCGATGTGGCGCAGCACGTTTAACAATTCCTGGCTGTAATCCTCCACTGGACGGACACGATATTGACCGAGCAAACTCGGAAACGTGCGCTTCATCGTCTGCCGGTTCTCGATCACGTAAGAAACGCCGGAGGGGCAGCGCGCGTTGTCTTCCAGGACCAGATACGCGCCCTCCTTGTCGCGAATCAGGTCCGTGCCGCAGATGTGGATGTAAACGTTGCGCGGCACATCGAAGTGCATGAACTCCGGCCGGAAATGCGCCGCTTCCCAGACGATCTCTTTGGGAATCACGCGATCGCGCAGAATGTTTTGGGAATGATAGATGTCGTGCAGAAACAAATTCAGCGTCGTGATGCGCTGAACGAGTCCGCGTTCGACGAGTTCCCATTCCCGGGCGGGGATGACGCGCGGCACGAGGTCGAACGGGAAAATGCGCTCGGTTCCCTGATCGTCGTTATAGACCGTGAAGGTAACGCCCTGGGTGAGAAAGGTGGAGGCGGCCAGGACGCGTTTTCGTTCGAATTCTTCGCGGTCCATTTCCTTGAAGCGCGCGAATAACTTGCTGTAATGGGGCCGGGCCACGCCGGGCGCGGAAAACATTTCGTCGAAGAAATCTCCGACCTGATAATCGGAGAAGAAGTCACCCATAAATCAGTCTGGCAGTGCGATAATGCGAAGCAAATGGAAACCCCGAGAGGAAACGCGGCTGACCACGAAAATGCGTGTTCGCGCGTGGCCGCTCGTTTTTCGCAGCCGTGGCTTCGCGGCTACGTGCGCGGCAAGCTGCGACGCGATGAAATTTATCCGGCCGCCTGGGAGCTGCTTCGTTCTTCCGCCGAGCCGATCCTCGATGTCGGCTGCGGTGTCGGGCTGCTGGCGTTTTATTTGAGGGAACGCGGAGGCCGCCAGGCGGTCTTGGGTGTTGATGTGGACGCGAGGAAGATCGGGCAGGGTTCGAGGATCGCGGAGACGTGTTACGACGGTGTCGAATTTCGTCATGAAGATGTGCAGAACTTCCTCCCAAAATTTCTCGGAAACATCACGCTCTTCGATGTCCTCCATTATTTGCCCGTGGCGAACCAGAAGGCGCTGCTCGCGCAGCTGGCGCGTTGCGTTGCGCCCGGCGGCTTGTTGATTATCCGCGATTGCCCGCGCGACCCCGGGCTGCGTTTCTGGACGACCTGGCTCGCGGAGAAATTCGCGCAGGCGATTTCGTGGAACGTTAACCGGCCGCTTCATTTTCCGTCGCGCGCGAGCATCAACGAATGTTTCAGCGACGACGAGTTCGAGCGCGAGGGCCGGCCGCTCTGGGGCTCGTCACCATTCAACAATCACATCTTTATTTTCCGACGGCGCGAACCTGCTCGGGCCTCGGGATGACGCATCGATAGCCGAGCGCCGCCAATCCTTCGAGGGTGACTTCGAGACAGCGTGGATGAAATTCAGGGTCCTTCGCGACGCGATGCCCCTCGTGAAGAAGAACGACCGCGCCCGGTTTGATTTCACGCAGAATTTTCTTCGCGACCGCGGCGGGATCGCGCTTCACGGTATCCAGCCCACGAACTGCCCAGCCGATCAAATGCAGTCCACGCCGATCGAGTTCCGGATGAAGGAACAAATTCTTCAGGCCGGCGGGCGCGCGGAAAAAGTGCGCCGGCCGATCGGGCCCGCTTCTCAGCATTTCCGCGCAACCGTCGATCTCGGAGAAAATTTTGCCGGGGGCGGCGGCCCAAAACGTTCGACTCGGATGCGTGAAGGTGTGGTTCGCGATCTCGTGACCGCGGCTCAGGATTTCCGTGATGAGAGGCGGATATTTCTCCGCCCGTCGCCCGATCACGAAGAAGGTGGCGCGCGCTTGGAAGCGATCGAG
This sequence comes from Verrucomicrobiota bacterium, assembly GCA_041167565.1. Classification (GTDB taxonomy): domain Bacteria; phylum Verrucomicrobiota; class Verrucomicrobiia; order Chthoniobacterales; family UBA10450; genus AV80. Next base: position 39,410 of record JBEEHU010000180.1, read on the forward strand.
CAAATCGAGGATCTTCAGGGTGTGGGCCGGCGAAGGGCCGTCGTCGATCGTGAGCCAAATCTCCGCTTCCGTGGTGTCGAACGATCGGATAACGGGTCCCCACCATTGGCAATTTGGAACGAGGGTCGCGTAGAGAAGGAGGAGATGAGAGACGAAGATCGGGGCCAGCGCGACGAGGAGATTCGTGCGGGCGAGATAGAGGGCGAGGCAGGGTGCGATGAAGGCGAACCCGAGAAGCGCGGCCCGCGGCCAGCGCGAATTATTCTTCGCGGCCGCGGGTTCCATGAACAGAAAAGAGAACGGCTGCAGCGGACAGGTTCATCGCCACCATGACCAGCCAGATCGAGGCGATCTCGCGGCTCCAGGAATCGGTTTGGAGTAAGCCGGCGGCCATGGCCGTCGTGGAAATTCCCAGGAGAACGCTTTGCATGCGACGGATCGGGATTGAATGAAAAAGCCCACAAAGGCGCACGACGTTGATGATCAAAGAATTGATGTAGAGGACGGCGAGCCAGAAGAGCCAGACGAAAAATGCGAGGAGCACCAGGAGCAACGCGCCCTGCCAAATCTTCAGATCGTCGGGAATGAACTGCGCGAAAAAGAGATAGCTGATCAGATTGATCGCGACTCCACCAAGCCACGCCTCGGCTCCGTTATTTTCGGCGCGGGTCGCATCGCCGCCGCGAAGCAACGCCAGGAGCCGGAGCAGCGCGAAATAAAAATGCGGCCTGGTCTTATCGAGTTCGTCCATCAGTGGGAAAGGTCGGGTTGAAGGCGAACCATTGGTCCCAACAAAGCGCTATGATTTCCTCGAGGACCTCGCACCACTTCGCGACCGCGTCCGCGATGTCGTCCTCTCGCGCGCGCCCGGTGCGAAGAACCATGATCGGTTCGCGAACGATGACCTGGTAGCTGCGATATCCCGATCGGGCGATGAAGAGAGGATAGATCGGCGCGCCGGTCACGAGCGCGAGAACGAAAGGGCCGTTCGGCAGCCGCACCTCCTTTCCGAACAGGCGCGCGCTGACTTCGGCCACGCCGCCTTCCACCCGGTCGCCTTGAATCGAAACGATCTCGCCGCTGCGCAGGGCGTTGAGCAAATCGAAGGAAAGAAATGCGCCCGCCGTGTTGTAATCAACCTTCACCGCGCCCTCTCCTGTTTTTTCGAGCGAAGCGCTGAGATGTTCCGCGGTCTGGCGATCGGGCTCCGGCGCGCGCACCATCCGGATCTCGCGGTTGAATTTTTGGGCGAACAAAGCCGCGCCGAGATCGTAGTTCCCCATGTGTGCGGTGAGAACGATCGCGTTCGGCGCCGCGCCGAGTTGCTCCAGCCATTTCGCGCCGATGATTTCGTAGGCGAACTCTTCCCGGAGCAGCTTGTAGATCGCGCCCTCGGAGATCGTCCAGGCGAAGTTACAAAGGGTGCGGAAGGCGCGCAGATAATTCATCGCACGCGAAGACCCTGGCAGAACTACGGCGAGGTTCGCGACGATCGCGCGCCGCGCGGGTGCGGCGAAAAAGAAAAAGAAGAAACTGAAAAAGAAAATGTTAACCGGGTAAAAGTAGAAGGGGAGGTTGATGCCCGCCCAATCGAGATACTGTCTCCAGAAAACGCCGCGGACGGCGAAACGGCCCAGCCGACTTGCGGATGAGCGCTCCATCACGCGCCTCGCAGAGGCGCGGCGACAGCGGGCTCCGGCGTGCTCACAGTGGAAAGCGAAGCCTGGCGTTTCTGTCGCGAAGTGAAGATGAGACGAAGGTTCGTGAGCTCCGCTCGCCACCAGCGGAAGAGTCCTTTCCGGATCAGTTTGCCAACGCGCGCATCCGGAACGAAGCCGTCGTAGAGCTCGCGCCAGCCGGCGTTCCGTCTTCCATAGCAGCCGGTCGCGAGCCGCCGTTTCGCCAGCGCGACGAGCCGTCGATTGTAAAACTTCATCATCGCGCCGAAGACGCGTCCCGCCCTGCCTTCAAAGGGAAGATGGAGAAACTCGCGCTCCGGATTTCGATAAACCGGTATGACGAGCCCGATGAAGTACGTGCCGACGTCGAGAAGGAGCGCGGCCGACATCAGCTCGGCGTCGCCCACGTAATAGTATTTGTCCTTGTAGAGCGTCTCGAACCAGAGCCGGTAGGTTATCGGGAACTGCTCGTTGTAATAACTAAGCGACTCCGCCACGTCTTCGCCCGCAAGATTCCGCGCAAGAACATCCGCGATGTAGTAGCTGGTGTAGGAACAGAAATCGAGACCTGGACTGTAGAGCGGATCGATGAATCCCGCGGCATCGCCGACCGTCGCCCAGCCGTCAGCGCAAACTTTTTTGCTCGAATAGGGCATCGCGGAATAGGCGTGAACGTCGTGTTCGATGATTTGGGCGCCGCCAAAAATTTCCGCGCCGACCGGGTGCGACAACAAGTGCGCGCGCAACCGCTCGCCGAGATTCGGGCCCTCCGGCAACTTGAAAAGGCGCGAATCATAAACGATTCCGGCGCTCACGTCGCCGCCGCGCAACGGAATGATCCAGCACCACCAGCCGTAACCCATGAGATGGTTCGTGGCCCAGTTGCGGCTGGTGCGGCAGGCATTCGCGTAATCGCGAAACTTTTCCCGCCACTCATAACTGTCCCAGTCTTTCACGCCGGTGAACCGCGCCCACACTGCGTTGATCGGGTGCTCGAGGTTCGGTTCGAAATGGCCGAGCTTTCTGGCGATCATGGAGGCGCGGCCGCTGGCATCCACGAGCCAGCGGGTGCTCACGCGCGCTTGCGAGCCATAGGTCTCATAGGACACATAGGACCTATTCGTCTCCAGCTCGAGACCCGTCACTTTTGCGGGCCGCTGCAAATCGCAGCCGGCCTGCACCGCCAGCTCCAGGAGGTGCTGGTCGAGCGTGCTGCGGTCGACCTGGAAAGTCGGCAGCCGCGCCTGATAACGGGCACCTAATTCCACGCAATCATCGAAGGGCTGATCAGCGCGGTTCGAGAACCACATTCGCAACCCCTGCTTCGCCAGATGATGGTGCCCGAGATAATTCGTTAGGCCGAGCAAGCGCGTCATGTAGCAACTGCTCAGTTCGGTGGTCGATTCGCCCACTTTGCGATCGAACTCGGCGGCCTTTTCGATGATGAGAATCCGGGCCGCCGGATGCTTGCGCTTGAGCATCAACGCCGTGGCCGCGCCCGAGAAGGCGCCACCCACGATCACGGCGTCGTAGTCGAACTTCATAGCAGCGAAGATGATGGACTCGGGGCCTCCTAAACGCAACGCTTCCCGGTTGATGGGTCCGTCGCTTCCAGGGAAAAATCAGCGGATCGACATGCACGTCCACATGGTGGGCAATGGCGCGGCCGGTTCCGGCGGCTGGCTGCGTTTGACGGGCTGGCATCGCTGGCTTGCCGGTTTTATGTTGCGGCAGCTCGGAGTTCCGGCCAGTGCGCTCGAAGGCGATCTCGAGGCGATCTACGCCGCGCATCTCGGAAAACTGGTGCGCGAATCTTCCCTGGATGCCGTCGTCCTGCTCGCGCACGAGCGCGTTCACGATCCAGATGGAAGGCCGAGGGAAGATCTCGGCTCCATGTTCGTGCCGAACGATGTCGTGCTCGGATTGGCAAAACAGTTTCCCGAATTTCTTCCCGGCGTCTCGATTCATCCGGCGCGACGCGACGCGCTCGACGAACTGAACCGCTGTCTGGAAGCAGGCGCGGTCCTGATGAAATGCCTGCCGAACTGTCAGAACATCGATTTTTCCGACACGCGTTACCGGCCGTTTTGGGAGCGAATGGCGGAGTCGGGCCTCCCGCTTCTTGCGCATACCGGCGGTGAGCACACTGTCCCGGTCATCAATGCGGCGCTGGCTGATCCGCGGCTGCTGCGCTTTCCGTTGGAATGCGGCGTGACCGTGATCGCCGCGCATTGCGCGACCAGCAGCGGCGGCTTCGATCGCAATTACTTTGACAACTGGGTGGCGATGCTACGCGAATTTCCCAATCTCTATGGCGACATCAGCGCGATGGTTTCGCTGAATCGCTGCGGACATTTGCGCGATTGTCTTCGACCGGAGGTCGCACCACGGATTTTGCACGGCAGCGATTTTCCGGTGCCCGTGCTCGGCCATCGCATGTGGCTGCAGCGCTGGATCGATCGCGCGACGTTCAAACGCTGCCAGAGAATCGGGAATCCGCTGGAGCGCGACTGGGAATTCAAGCGCGCTCTCGGTTTTGGCGATGAGATCGCAACGCGCGTAACCGGATTGCTGCGGCGATGATCTTTTCAAACGCGCGCCTGATTCTGCCGGATGGGATCCATGACGGGCTTGAGCTGGTCGTGGAAGGCGGAAAGATCACGGAGATTCGCGAACGGTCGGCTGCGGAATCGATCGATCTCGCCGGAAACTATCTCGCACCCGGTTTCATCGATCTTCACATCCATGGCGCGCTCGGCCGCGACACCATGGAAGCGTCGCATGAAAGCTTCCGAGCGATCTGCGATTATCATGCGAGCGGCGGCACGACCTCACTCCTCTTGACGACGGTGACCGCGCCAATCGCGGACATCGTAAGAGTCTCGCGCGCAGTCCGGGATGCAGCCGGCGCGATCCCGCGGATCGCCGGGGTGCATGTCGAAGGACCTTTCATTTCACGAGCGCGACCGGGCGCGCAACGCGCGGAGTTCATCCGCGATCCTGATCCCGAGAGCGGGCAGGAATTACTGAACTACGCCGACGTGATCAAAGTGGTCACGCTCGCTCCCGAATTACCGGGCGCTCTTGAAATCATCGATCGGTTGCGCGCGCAAAATATCATTGTGAGTGGCGGGCACAGTGACGCATCGGATGCGGAAGCGCGCGAGGGTTTCAGGCACGGCATGCGGCATCTCACGCACACCTTTAATGCGATGTCGTCCGCGCGGCGGGAAGGAGCGCAACGCGTGGCTGGCCTGCTTGAATTTGCGCTCGGCGAACCGGAGATCCTCTGCGAGCTGATCGCTGACGGCCATCATGTTTCGCCGACTTTGATGAAGATGCTGTATCGCGCGAAAGGTCCGCGAGGGATTTGCCTGGTGACGGATGCGACGGCGGGAGCGGGCTTACCCGAAGGAACGGAATTCTCGCTATTTGGCCGCGCTTGCGTGGTCAGCGACGGCGTCTGCTGGCTGGCCGATCGTTCCGCACTGGCGGGGAGCGCGTCGCGAATGATCGATCTTGTGCGCGTGATGGTGAACGAAGTGAACGTTCCTCTTTCCGAAGCGATCGCGATGGCGAGCGCGAATCCCGCACGCGCGCTCGGATTGAAGACGAAGGGCAAACTCGAAGTGGGAGCCGACGCGGATTTTGTTGTGCTCTCGCCTCAATTGAAAGTGTTGCAGACGTTCGTCGCCGGCGAAGAAATCTACCGGAACAGCTAGAGGCGTCGCAACAAGCCAAGGATCGTTCGTTAGAGCGACAGTAAAAACTTTGCGATATCGAGCGATGCGGTCGGGCGGCCGAGGCAGCTTATGTTCGTCGACCACTCGTGCCATTGCGCGGCATCGTTCGCGAAAGCTTTTTGCACGGCGGCGATCACCGCATCGTGCGTGAGCGCGAGATCGCCCGACTTCGTTTCCATGATATAACGCGCATTGCCCTCTTCCTGACCTGGAATGACATGGTTCACGATCATTGGGCAACCCGCGCACATCGCTTCCTGCACGGTCGCGCCGCCGGCTTTGCTGATGACCAGATGGTTCGCGCGCAGCAACCGCGGCAGCTCGTCGCTCCAATCCACCGCTTCAAATTCCTGCGTGACAGTCTGGCGAATTTTCTCCACCGACAGTTTTAGCCCGGCGTTGCGACCCACGGTGACCGTGAGCTGGATCTCCGGCAAACCGGCTAGGCGGCGCACCAAATCCGGCGCGGCGGAGTTTGCGGCGTTAATAATGTAAAGGACGCGCCGGCCGGTCTCGTCGGACGGCGGCAATCGAATCTCTCCCGGTTGCGCAAAAATCGGACTGACGGGAAAGCCGAACGTCTTCACCTTTTCCGCGGGAACGCCGGCCGTGAGCAGCACCTCGGCGCTGACTTCGTTGGGCAGGATAAAATAATCCGCGCTGCAACGGTACCAGATCGCATTCACGCTGATCGAGTCGGTGATGAGGACGATGCGCTTGTGCTGCGGCGCGCCTTCCCAGCCGAGCAACTCGTCGAGCATGTGGGAGTAAGCGGGGTAAACCGACACGATCACGTCGGGCTGCACGCGATCGAGCAGCCGCCGCAGATAATTCTTCAGGTTAAAGAAGACGCGGAAATCGCCCGCAAATTTTTCCTGGCGATCGAGCCAACGATAGATCACGCCCCAGACTTGGGGGGTGCGATTGATCATCGCCATGTAGGCGACGCGCGCCCAATCGTTCACGAAGCCGTAGGTTTCGGCGAACAGGTCGTGGAGCTCGACGTGGACGCCTTCGGGCGAAACTTTGCGGAGACCGTCGCGAATGCCGCGGGCGGCGCTGTTGTGTCCTTCGCCGTAGCCGGCGGTCAGGATCAGGATTTTTTTCACAACTCGTTAGGCCCCGCCTTCGCCAGGGCTACGGCGTGGCAAGCCGGCCTGTGGCGGGAGAGTTTAATGGATATTTGCTCCCGGCAAAGTAAACTTCGCGCTCATGGGATATCTCAGGTTCGCCGGCAGGATTCTGCGCCGCATGGTCTACGAGACGGCCATGGATACTACGATGGGGTTGGCCGCGCAGATGGCGTATCAGTTTCTGTTTACCCTCGCGCCCGGCCTCCTTTTCCTCTGGCACTTGCTCGGTCTCTTCGGCACCGATCCGGCCAAGCTCCACCAAATGCTGGTGATCCTGAAGAGCTTCCTTCCCTCCGATCCGTGGGTGCAGGAATTCCTCGATACCGTGGTGGCGAACGTCGTCGTCACTGGTTCTAGCGGGGTTCTTTCCAATGTCGGAATTCTCGTCGGGATCTGGCTCGGCACGCTTTTCATTTCCACGATCTCGCATGCGCTCAGCCGCACTCACGGCGTGGTCGAGGACCGGAACTGGTGGACCAAATACATCATCTCGTTTTTTCTCCTCTTCTGGTTCGGCATCACCATTCTCTTTTGTTTTAACGCGGTTGTCTTCGGCGAAACGCTCGCCGGCGTCGCCGAGGTGAATTTTCAACTGGCCATCCCGCTCCAGGAATGGGTCGTGTTCATCAGTCCGTTCCTCACCGGGCTGGCGCTGATCGGTCTTGCGCTCGCGCTTTATCTTCTCACGCCCGAAAATTACCTGACCATTCGGCAGGCGCTGCCCGGCGCGGTTTTTTTCGCCATCGGCTGGATCGCGGTTACGAAACTTTTCCAGTTCTACGTCACGAAATACGATCGGTATAACCCGACGTATCTGGCGCTCGCGTCCATCATCGTGCTCATGACCTGGATGTATCTGACCTGTTTGTTTTTGCTGCTGGGCGGGAAATTGAACGCCATTCTGCGACGCGAACGAGAACGCGCCGCGCGTCTTCAGGCGGAGGCGCCACAGCCCGCTTGATCACGCATTCGTCTCTGTTAGCCTCGCCTGCCGTGATCCGCTTCCGCGTTTTTCTCGGCACCGCGCTCGCCCTCGGCGCAATCATCGCCACCTTCGTCCGCGCCCAGACCGACGAGGAAACCAGGAAGCAGGAGGCACGCAAAGCCCGCGAAGAAATGCGCGCGATCACTTCGCCGTCGCCGAAAGAGACCCCGTCGCCGACCGCGAAACCAAAACCGGCCACGAGAAAAGCGAAGCCGAAAAAGAGCCCGACGCCAAAGTCCAAGGCGAAGGCAAAACCGAAGCCGACCGAGACGCCCGAGCCAACGAAAACACCGCGGGCGACAAAGAGTCCGGATGCCGACGAATCTCCGACTCCGAAAACCAAACCAAAGTCGAAGGAAGCAACAGATGATGGGGACGCGAGTCCGAAGCCGAAGCGGACCGAGAAAGCTGAATCGCCTGAGCCGAGCAAAACCCCGGCGGCGAAGAAAAGTCCCAAGCCGGAACCAGACGAATCGCCCGCTCCTAAAAAGAAAAAGCTAAACGGAAAGAACACGCCGACGCCGACGCCGAAACGGATCGAGAAGGCGGAGCCGGCAAAAACTCCGTCGCCAAAACCGAGCGCGGCCGAATCGCCACGCCCGTCAATCCCAGAACCATCAGCCGTCCCACGGCCCGCAACGCGTCCAACACCCGCGCCTCGGGCACCTCAAACATCGCTGCCTAACGACATCACCGTTGAAAAATCCGGCTTCGAAAAAGACCAGGGTTTCGAACCGCCGCCGCCTCCGCCGCCAAAGCGTGGTTGGTGGCCATGGTCGCGCCAGCCGGCGAATTATCGCTACCTGACCAGCGCGAACATCGAGGCGATCCGGCGAGCGCCGGTGCAGCGCGCCCGCTGGAAATTCGTCATCGTGCACAATAGCGGCACGCGGCAGGGCAGCGCGCGCGTCTTCGATTATTATCACCGGCATGTGCGACGGATGCGCAACGGATTGGCGTATCACTTCGTCATCGGTAACGGGACCTCCACGCGCAACGGCCAGATCGAAATAGGCGATCGCTGGATCCGGCAGGCGAGCGGCGGCCACGTTCACAGCGATTACATGAACAGCATCGGGCTCGGCATTTGTCTGGTGGGCGATTTTAATCGCGATCAGCCGACCCGCGCCCAACTCGAGGCGTGCGAAGAATTGATCAAGTACCTCCAGGAGCGCTGCGGGAAAATGGCGGTGCGTCCGCATCGTGAAGTGAATCCGCCCCGCTGGGCCACCGATTGTCCCGGGGACGTTTTTCCCTACGGCTGGTTCGGGCGGTTTCGGTAGGAGTGCTATTAGAGCGCGACAGCAGTTGTCATCCCGAGCCGCGCAGACGGCGAGGGACCTCACAAGCGGGCACCAGCCAGCTTGCGCAAGCGCCAAATATTCGGAGCGAACGGCGTCATGCGGGCGCAAGCTGGTCGACGTTTGCAGTTGCGAGGTCCCTCGCCGTCTGCGCGGGGCGGG
>JBEEHU010000181.1:0-24713 GCA_041167565.1 Verrucomicrobiota bacterium
AGCTCATGCAAACGGAGATGTCGATGTCGAAGACCTTGGGATAGAACTGCGGCTTGCCCATGTAATCGGGCTTTTTGTCTTCGCTCTTAACGATGTAGATGCATTGCGGCGGGCATTCCTTCTCGCAGATTTTGCAGGCCACGCAGCGCAAGCCGGCCTCGGGATCGTTGTCGAAAACCAGGAAAGGGAAGTTGCGATAGTTCTCCGGCAGCGTCTCGCGTTCTTCCGGATACTGCACGGTAATCAACCGGTCCTTCTCGAAATAACTTCCGAGAAAGTTCCGCGCGGTGACCGCCATGCCTTTTAGAACGCCTGTTCCGATCATGATGTTACCGATCCACTTCTCCCATTACGATATCGATGCTGCCAAGGATGACCATCACGTCGGCTACCGTGTGCCCTAGACACATGTCCTCCAGGATCGTCAGGTTGATAAAGCTGGGTGGCCGCACGCGATAGCGGTACGGATTGCTACTGCCGTCGCTAATCAGATAGAAGCCTAGCTCACCTTTCGGGCCTTCGATCCGTCCATACGCTTCGCCAATCGGTGGCTTGAAAGCGCGAATCTTCACCTTCGGATTCATGATCGGGCCGGCCGGGATTTGTTCCATCGCCTGATGGAGAATGCCGAGACTCTCTCGCATTTCCAGCGCGCGCATCATCAAGCGATCGTAACAATCGCCGTGATCGCCGAGCGGCACGCGGAATTTGAAACGCGGGTAAACCCCGTAACCATCTACCTTGCGCAGGTCGTAATTAACACCGCTGGCGCGGAGCATCGGACCGGTAATGCCGGCGTTGATCGCCAGGTCGGCGGAGATTTTGCCAATATGCTGCGTGCGCGCGATGACGATTTCATTGGCGACAATGAGTTTTTCGAACTCATCGAGAAAGCGCGGAAAGGCGTCGATAATTTTCTTCGCGCGCGCCATCCAATCCGGGCCCGCGTCCACCCGGCAACCGCCGAAGCGCATGTAGTCGCACATCATCCGCGAGCCGGAAAGCGACTCGAACAGGTCGAGAATTTTTTCCCGTTCGCGGAAGGCATACATGAGCGGTGTGCCCCAAGCGCCCATATCGCTTAGGAGAAAGCCGAGAAGCGAAGTGTGGTTTTGCAGCCGGGTCAATTCCGCCAGAATCACGCGCAGGTATTCGGCGCGCTCGGGTACCTCGATGCCGGCTAGCTTTTCAACGCTGAGCGCATAGGCCCAGTTGTTGGTCATCGAGCAGAAGTAATCGAGCCGGTCGGTGTAAGGCATCGAGCCGAGGTAGCTCGTATTTTCACCGATCTTTTCGTGGTTGCGATGCAGGTAACCGAAAACCGGCTTGAGCTTGCGCACGATCTCGCCATCGAGCGCGACGTTCATGCGAAAGACGCCGTGAGTGGAGGGATGCTGCGGCCCCATCGAGACTTCCAGTAACTCGCCGTCGAGCCTTGAAGTCATTGCGGGCGGCGGTGCCTCGGCAAGTTCGTGAAATCCAACGCTCATGGTTGGGCAGTGAGTTTTTCCGCGCCATCGAGCTCGGGTCGCGGAGTGTAATGCTGTTTCGCTTTCTCCAGCACTTCGTCGTGGGGCGTCGGCTCGTATTCGTAGTCGTCGGGCTCGCGATAATCTTTGCGCATCGGGAAATCGACGAACTCGTCCCACATCAGAATGCGGCGCAGATCCGGGTGACCGTCAAAGTGCACACCGTAGAGATCGAAGATTTCGCGCTCCTGAAATTCCGCGCTGCGGTAAACGGAAGTAAGCGACGGTAACCGCGCGCCCTCGCCGCGGTCGGCCGTGCGCAGGCGAATCACGACCGGGCCGTGCTTGAGCGTCATGGAAAAGAGGTGATAGACCGCCTCGAGATAGCCGGGGAAAAATTCTTCCGCCGTCTCTTCGACTTCCTTTTCCACGCCATCGACCATCTTCTTTATCTTCGTTTTCTTAATCACCTTGCGGTCGAGCCAATCCACTCCGGTAACATTGGAGCAGTGATCGAGTCGCAGCGCCGGATCGCCGCGCAAAAAGCGCGCGACCGCCGCCGCGTGTTCGTGGTTGAGAAGGAGCGATGGCTGGTTCGCCGGACCGGGATTCGCGACGATCTCGATCCTGGCCCCGGGCACGGCCCCTTCCGCGCGCGCCTTGATTTCTTCCAACGCTTCCATCACTGCGTGCGCTCGATCGCCGGCGGACGAAAGATCGCGGGATTGCTCGGCGGCTCCAGATCGTGCGCGCCAAAAGCCGGCACCGGAAATTCGCTCGCCTGGTCGCGGCGCAGGAAAGCGGCTTTATCGTCGCCCGTAAGTTTTTGGTCGTCGATCTTGCGCTGCAATTCCATGAAGGCGTGGAGCAACGCCTCGGGCCGCGGCGGACAGCCAGGAATGTAAACGTCCACCGGGATATAACGATCGATGCCTTTCAAGACGTTGTAACCCTGTTTGAACGGACCGCCGGAAATCGCGCACGCGCCCATCGAAATCACATACTTCGGATCGGGCATCTGGTTGTAGAGCCGCACGATTTGCGGCGCCATTTTCTTGGTGACGGTGCCCGCCACAATCATCAAGTCTGCCTGACGCGGCGACGGCCGGAAGACTTCGCCGCCGAAACGCGCGAGGTCATAACGCGACGCCGCGGTGGCGATCATCTCGATCGCGCAACAGGCGAGCCCGAACTGGAGCGGCCAGATGGAATTGCGCCGGCCCCAGTTGTAAAGCTCCTGCGTGGAGGTAACCCAGACGCCGCGCTTTTGCAGTTCGCTCCGAAGCCCTTCGTCGATTTCCGCGGCCATTTTCGACGTTACCCTAAAACTAACCCTTCCGCATTTGCGACCAATCGAGGCAACCTTTTCCCCAGGCCCAGACGAGCCCTTCGATCAGGAGCAGCAGAAAGATCAGGATGGCGATGAACGCACCCATTGGCAGACCGGTGAACGCGACCGCAAACGGCACCAGAAAAACCGCCTCGACGTCGAAGATCAGAAAAATGATGCAGTAGAGATAATACTGCGATTGGAATTGCACCCGCGCTTCGCCCACCGATTCGATGCCGCATTCGTAGGTCGCGTTCTTTTGCGGCCCCGGTTTCGGCGGCTGGAAAACTTTTCTCCACAACCACGCCAGCGCCAGCGGCATCAACGGAAACACGAGCGCCACGCCGCCAAAAATGATCAGAAAAAAATAAGGATCAGGCGTCATGCGATGCAGATCAGATCAGATCATCCGTTTGTTAACCGAGACTCCTTGCTCCCGCCAGTGCATTCTGACTTGATTTAAGAAGTGGACATCACTTTCCTTCATCGCACATGACCGGCGAGTCGATCGACCAGTTCTTTATCCGGGCCAAACAGTGGCTTTTGTCGTTTATGTCCGGCGCGCCCGATAGGGTCCAGCTCATCGCCTCCAGCCTGCTTAACATCACGGCGGTGCTCATCGTGTTCATGACACTCTTCGCGCTTATCTCGGTGTTGGAACGAAAAATCCTCGGGCGAATCCAGAACCGCTACGGCCCGAATCGCGTCGGACCGTTCGGACTTTTGCAGCCACTGGCCGACGGGATCAAGCTGCTCATCAAAGAAGACATCGTGCCGATCCGCGCGGACAAGGTCGTGCATTTTCTTGCGCCGATCCTGATGGCTGCGCCGACGATCCTCGCGCTGGGCGTGATTCCGTACGGACGGAACATGACGGCGTTCGCGATCGATGGTGGCATCCTCTTTTTCTTTGCGGTCGGCTCCGCCACGGAGCTGGCGGTCTTTATGGCCGGCTGGGGGAGCAACAACAAATTCTCGATGCTCGGCGCAATGCGCGCGATCGCGCAAATGGTCAGCTACGAATTGCCGCTCCTCATCACGGTGCTGCCGGTGGTGATGATCGTCGGCTCGCTCTCACCGGATGCGATCGTCGAAGCGCAAGCCGGCTATTCCCACGCGTGGGCGCCGCGCTGGTTTGCGTTTACGCCCTGGGGCGCGGCTGCATTCCTTTTGTTTTTCGTCTCCGGCCTGGTGGAATCAAACCGGACGCCATTCGATGTGCCGGAAGGCGAATCCGAAATCGTGGCCGGTCACATGACGGAATATTCCGGCTTCAAATACGCCATCTTTTTCCTCGCGGAATATTTCGGAATGTTCGCGGTGAGCGGCCTGGCGGTGACGCTCTTTCTCGGTGGCTGGCACGCGCCGATGCCGTGGCTCGAGTTTGTTCCCTCGTACGTTTGGTTCTTCATCAAGCTCGCCGCTTTGCTTCTCGTCTTCGTCTGGATCCGCGGAACCCTGCCGCGGATGCGCGTCGATCACGTCATGGGTTTCGCCTGGAAATTCATGCTGCCGATGGCGTTCACCTGTGTTCTCGCCGCAGCGGTCTGGCATTATCAAGCGCATGGCTTGAGCGGATGGCTTTGGTCGCTGGGGATCGTCGCGATCGTTTATCTCGGCCTGTCGCGGCTTTTGAATACGCGCAAGAATCTGTCCGTGCGCACCTACCGTTTTGCCGAATGAGCACGAGCGCATTTATCGTCATCGCGATTGTGACGCTGGCCGTTGCGCTCGCCGCCGCGTGTCTGCGCAAGCTCGTCCACGCCGCGCTCTGTCTGGTGGTGGCGTTTGTCGGGATCGCGGCGTTTTACTTTCTGCTCGGCGCTGAATTCGTGGGCCTCGTGCAGATATTTGTTTATGTCGGCGCGGTGGCGGTCCTCATCGTGTTCACCATCCTTCTCACGCGGCGCGAGGATGAGGCGAATGTCAGCTTCAACTGGGGCGGCGTGATCGTGGCCGCCGCGGTTTTCGCCACGCTGGCGTGGGCGATCGTGAAGACGACATCTCTTTCTCTGCCCGCGCCGGCGATCGAAGCGCTGACCGTGAAGCGCATCGGCGTGGTGCTAATGACTGATTTCATCTGGCCGCTTCAATGCGTCGGATTGCTGCTCACCGCGGCGCTGATCGGCGCGCTCGTCCTTGTAATGGAGGAAAAGCGGTGACTCCCACGCTTCAACTTTTCCTCGTGATATCCGCCGCACTGTTCTCCACCGGTCTGCTCGCGGCGTTGAGCCGGCGCCACGCGATCTTCATTCTGATCGGCATCGAGCTGATGCTGGCCGCGGCAAATTTGAATTTCATCGCCTTTTGGCGGTTCGGTCCCGCGTCGCAAAATCCCACCGGTGTCATGGTCGCGATCTTTTCGATTGCCATCGCCGCCGCGGAAGCTGCGGTCGGCCTGGCGCTCGTCATTGCCGTCTACCGTCATTATCGAACGACCAACGTCCGGCGACTCGACCAACTCAAAGGATGAATCCCTGGATCGTTGATTATCTGTGGCTCGTTCCGGTAGTGCCGCTGGCGGCCTCGCTTCTCATTCTCACGTTCGCCGGCTCGCGATCGAAAGGCGCAGCCGCACTCGCCATCATCGGCCAGCTCGCCTCGCTCGCTCTTTCAGTGATCGCGTTCCTGCCAACGCTCCAGGAAGCCGGTTGGCGCGCGTTTCACAACTTCACCTGGTTCACATTCGGCGAGAACGCGGTCCGCATCGGCTGGGTCCTCGATCCCCTTACCGCCGCGATGTCGGTCATGATCACGCTGGTCGGCCTCTGCATTTTTGTTTTCAGCAAAGGCTACATGGCGGGCGACAAAGATTTCTCCCGCTTCTTCGCCTACCTCTCGTTTTTTTCCGCGGCGATGCTCGGCGTTGTCATCGCCAACAGTCTGCTGTTGCTCTTCGTCTGCTGGGAACTGGTCGGGCTCGCCTCCTATCTCTTGATCGGCTTCTGGATCCACAAACCGAGCGCGGCCGCCGCGGCGAAGAAAGCTTTCATCACCACGCGCATTGGCGACCTCGGATTTTTTCTCGGCATTTTTTGGCTCTACGGCAGCAGCGGGACGCTCCTTTTTTATGATGGCGGAAAGGGTTGTCTCGAAGCCGCTGGACTTCTGGCCATCGGTTCCAGCGCCACCTTCATCGCGCTCCTGATTTTTTGCGGAGCGGTGGGCAAGTCCGGGCAATTCCCGCTCCACGTCTGGTTGCCCGACGCGATGGAAGGCCCGACGCCGGTCAGCGCCTTGATCCACGCCGCGACCATGGTTGCGGCCGGCGTTTTCCTGGTGGCGCGCGTTTACCCGCTGTTCTCGTTAGGCGCGATCGATGGTGTCACGCCTTCTCTCACCGTTGTCGTTTGGATCGGCGTCATCACGGCGCTGATGGCGTCGCTCATCGCAATCGCGCAGGCCGATATCAAACGCATCCTCGCCTATTCGACCGTCTCGCAGTTGGGATTGATGATGGTGTCGTTAGGCGTGGGCGGCGTCGCGGCCGGCATCATGCACCTTCTGGCGCACGGCTTTTTCAAAGCGCTCCTCTTCCTCGGCTCGGGCTCGGTCATTCACGGATGTCACGACGAACAGGACATCCGCAAGATGGGCGGCCTGCGAAAAGTCATGCCTGTCACCTTTCTCACCTACGCCGTCGGTATGATGGCATTGAGCGGCGTGCCGCTTTTCTTTTCGGGTGCCTGGACGAAAGAAGAAATCCTGCACGTCGCCGTGCATTGGCCGCCGTCGCAGGCGCCCTATTATCTGATGCTAGCCGGCGTCGTACTCACCGCGCTCTACATGACGCGCCAGATGATTTACGTTTTCTTTGGCAATCGCCAGGCCGCCTCGGAAAAGGCTCACGAAAGTCCGCGCGTGATGACGATGCCGCTCATCCTGCTCGCGGTTTGCACCGTGGGCCTGAGCGCTGTGGTCACCCCGGCGTGGCCGTGGCTGCACGCTTATCTGAGCGGCAAGCCGGCGCATTTCGCGATGGCGCAGTTAATCCAGCCCATGTTGTTCGTCTCCCTCGCGCTCGTTGCCGCCGGCATCGGACTGGGCGTTTTGATTTATCGCCGGGCCGGAGAATTCGATCCGTTCGCGCGCTCGCAACCAGCTTTCTTTCGGTTCCTGGAAAACAAAATGTGGGTCGACGAACTTTACGCGTACACGGTCGTCGGCTTCAGCAAAATCGCCGCAGTCTTCGCGGACTGGATGGATCGATACATCTGGGATGGGTTGGTGCGCGCGCTTGGGGCAATCGGTCAATCCTTCGGCGTGTTGACCAAGGGCGTCGATGAGCGCGGCATCAATGCCGGGGTGGACGAAGGAGTGATCGGCGCGCGCGGGATCGGCCGCGTAATGTCGGCGTGGCACTCGGGACAAATCCAAACCTATCTGGGCGCAGTCGCGGTCGGGATGCTGGCGCTACTTCTCTTTTACGCATGGCTGGCCTGATCACAGCCTTGATTCTGCTTCCGTTGCTCGGCGCTCTTTGCGTCGGAGTCGCACGCAAGAATTACGCTCGCGGCATAGCTCTCCTCTTCAACACGATCACTGCGATCGTTTGCTTCCTCCTTTGGCGAAACTTCGACACTAGCGTTGCCGGACTTCAGATGGTCGAACGCCACGTCTGGATTCCGGCGATCGGCGCTGAATACCTGCTCGGCCTGGACGGCTTGAGCCTCCTCCTTGTCTTGCTCACGTCGCTCATCTTTCCGTTCGCGTTTCTCGCGCAATCCCGCTCAGCGGGAGCCCGCGGTTATTGCGCGCTCATGTTGGTAATGCAAGCGGCGCTCTACGGGACCTTCACCGCCCACAATTTCGTCCTCTGGTTTTTGTTTTACGAGATGAGCCTGATCCCCGCCTTCCTGCTCATCAAAATCTGGGGCGGCAATAACCGCGATCGCGCCGCGACAAAATTTTTCATCTACACGTTCCTCGGCAGCGTCGCGATGTTGCTTTCCTTCCTCGGGATTTATTTCGCGAAAGGCACGTTCGACTTCGCGGCCCTCGCGGAACTTGGCCGAAGCGGTCCTCTCCTCGACGGCAATCTCGCGTGGCTCGCCTTCGCCGGAATCTTTCTCGGGCTCGCGGTAAAAGTGCCGCTCTTTCCATTCCACACCTGGCTGCCGGATGCGTACGAGACCGCGCCGGTCGGCGTTTCGATGGTGCTAACCGGTGTCCTCTCCAAAATGGGCGTGTACGGTTTCATCCGCCTGCTCCTTCCGCTGTTCCCGCGCGAAATCCAGGTGCTCGGTCCGTGGCTGCTCGGGCTCGCGGTTTGCTCGATCGTTTTCGCGTCGCTCGCCGCATGGGCCCAGTCGGATTTGAAACGAATGGTCGCCTACCTATCAGTCAATCACCTCGGTTATTGCATGCTCGGGCTTTTCGCCGTCACCACATCGGCCACGCGCCCAGCCGTCGAGCTGCAAGCGGCGTTGAGCGGCGTCTTCCTTCAAGTCCTGAACCACGGCATCACCGCGGCCGCCTTGTTTTATTATGTCGGGCTGCTGGAGGAACGCCGCGGTCGTCGCGGCATCGGCGACTTCGGCGGGCTGATGCAACGCACGCCGTTGCTCTGCGGCTGGATGAGCGTCGCCATGTTTTCGTCGCTTGGCCTGCCCGGCCTGAACGGATTCATCGGCGAATTCCTGATCTTCAAAGGTTCATTCATGCTGTCCGGCGCTGCGACGGCCGTCGCTGTGATCGGCCTGCTCTTTACCGCCATCGCCTTCTTGCGCGCGATGCAGATGCTCTTCAGCGGCCCTCTGGCCGAAAGTTGCAGCGCTTTCCCCGACCTATTGCGCCGAGAGAAATGGATCGTCGTTCCCGTCACCCTTCTCATGTTCGCCATCGGCATCGCGCCGCAATTCGTCTTCAAAATCGTCAATACCACCGTCGTTCAGATGGCGCGATTGTTTGCCTGATACCGGAATGAAAAAAGAGTTCATTCCAATACCTCGAATTGCGCAGTCCATCCATTTTCTGCGTGGAGAGAAGGTTATGCTCGATTACGTCCTGGCCGAACTCTACGGTATCGAAACTCGAGCTTTGAAGCAGGCAGTCCGCCGGAATCGCGCCCGTTTTCCCAATGATTTCATGTTCGAGTTATCGGCGAAAGAGATCCAGAGCTTGGTATCACAGTTTGTGATACCAAGCGTGCGCAACCTAGGAGGTTCGAAGCCCATGGCCTTTACCGAGCAAGGCGTTGCGATGCTATCGAGCGTGTTAAAGAGCGACCGGGCGGTGAGAGTGAACATCGCGATCATGCGCGCGTTCGTCCGGTTGCGTGAAGCGCTCGAAACAAATCGCGAACTCGCCCTTAAATTTTCGCAGCTCGAAAAACGTGTCGGCAAACACGACGAGGAAATCTCGGCGATCCTTGATGCGATCCGGCAGTTGATGGCGCCGCCGCAAAAGACGCCTCGCGAAATAGGATTTCATGTGCGCGAGAAAGCGGTGCGTTATCGCACTCGCCACCATTGATGATCGCCTGGACCATTTACATCACGTTCGCGGGCGCGCTTCTGCTGCTTTTCCTGCCGCGCGCTTTGGCGCGCTGGCTGGCGCTGCTCACCGTGCTCGCCGGCTTCGCCGTCGGCCTGTCGGAATTCTTTAACGCCACAAATTTCGCCACCTTCAAGACCGTCGTGCGCCTGCCCTGGGTGCCGATGCTCGGGATGGAATACCACCTCGCCGCAGATGGCATCAGCCTGACCATGGTTCTGGTGACCGGGCTTACCGCGGTGAGCGCGGTGCTTTTTTCCTGGGACGTCGAGGAGCGGCCTAACGAATTCTTCTTCTGGCTCCTGCTTGTAGTCGGCGGTTCCTATGGCGTGTTCCTGAGCGCGGATTTGTTTTTGCTCTTTGTCTTCTACGAGCTCGTCATCGTGCCGAAATATTTCCTGATCGCGATCTGGGGATCGACCAACAAGGAGTACGGCGCCATGAAGCTGTCGCTCTATTCATTCTTCGGCGGCGCCCTGGCGTTTCTTGGGATCGTGGCCGTTTATGTCACGGCCGGAACCGCGAAAAACGCCGCCGCGGCGCTCGATCTCCAGCAGCTCGCGCAGTTTTCCTTCCCGTTGCCATTTCAAGCTTGGGCCTTCCCGGTTTTGTTTCTCGGCTTTGCCGTGCTCGCGGGCATCTGGCCGTTGCACACCTGGGCGCCGACGGGTCACGTCGCGGCGCCGACTGCTGGCTCGATGCTGCTTGCCGGCATCGTTATGAAGCTCGGCGCTTATGGGGCGTTACGCGTCGCAATGAATCTCTTGCCGGAGGGATTCCACATGTGGAGCAAATGGATCGCGGTTCTCGGCGTAATCGGAATTGTTTACGCGGCGGCGGTGGCGTTGCGGCAGCGCGATCTCAAGTTCGTCATCGGCTATTCGAGTGTAAGCCACATGGGTTTCGTGTTGCTCGGGCTCGCGACCGCGAACGCGCTCGGTGTCGGCGGCGCGATCCTGCAAATGTTTTCCCACGGCGTCATCGCGGCCCTTCTCTTCGCCGTGGCCGGACGGATGATCTATCGCCGCACCCACACGCGCGATCTCGACACCCTATCGACGATGGGACTCGGTCACGCCCTGCCCTTCGCCACGTTTTGCTTTGTCGTCGCGTCGGCGGCATCGATGGGCATTCCGGGCTTCAGCGGATTCGCGGCCGAAATCATTATCCTGATCGGTGCCTGGAAAGCCTATCCGGTCGCAGTATGGATAACAGGCGCTGGCATGGTATTGGTCGCCGCCTTCACGATTCGCGCTTTGAAGAAAACCTTCTTCAGCGACGCGGCTTCGACTGTTCCGGCGCACGATGCGGGTGTTCCATTCGAAACGGCTCGGATCAGCCTGGCAGAAAAGTGCGGGGCAGGACTGCTGATCTTCGCAACGCTTGCCGTCGGCCTTTACCCCAAACTCTTGCTCGATCGCATCCTGCCGGCCGTTGAAGCGATGAGGTTCTTGAAATGACAAACTACTTCGAACTCCTCCGCTTCGCGGCGCCCGAAGTTGTTGTCGTCGTCACGGCGCTCGTTGTCCTCGCTCTTGGCTTGGCTAAGGAGCGCACCTCGGGAATTTGTTCCGCGGTAGCGGCAGCGGGTCTCCTCTTTGCCTCCGCGGCGGTGCTGATGTTACCGCCGCAAGCCACGCTATTTCACGGGATGCTCGTTATCACGCATCTCACTTCGCTCTTCCAAATCATCTGCCTCGCGCTCGCTTTTTTCACCGTGATCCTCGCGCGCGGTGACGGCTCCTCCCGCCATCATGGCGAATATCTCGCGCTGCTTTTGCTCGCGACGATCGGTCTGATGCTGCTCGTCGGCAGCGAAGAACTGTTGATGATCTTCATCGGCTTGGAGCTGACAGGTCTGTCGCTTTACGTCATGGCCGGCTTCGACAAAAGCGATGTGCGCTCCGCCGAAGCGGGATTGAAGTATTTCCTTTTCGGCAGCACCGCCAGCGCGTTCACGCTTTTTGGACTTAGTCTCATCTATGGCATGTGTGGCACCACCGGATTGGCGGCCATCGGCGCGAGACTCGTTGTCATCCCGATGCAGCCGCTGCTCTTCCTCGGCATCGTCATGACGGTTATCGGCTTCGCCTTCAAAATCGCCGCCGCCCCTTTTCATCTGTGGGCGCCGGATGCTTATCAAGGCGCGCCCGTCCCATCCGCCGCCTTCATTGCCTCAGGCTCGAAGGTCGCGTCGTTCGTGGTGCTGGGAAAAATCGTGCTCGTTGGCTTCGCTCCCGCACAAGGAAGCGCCGCGTGGCATGCCATGATTGCCGGATGGGCGCCGGTCCTGGCGGTCCTGGCGGCGTTGTCCATCCTTCTTGGAAACTTTGTCGCTTTGGCCCAATCCAATGTGCGGCGCCTGCTCGCTTACTCTGCGGTAGCACATGCGGGTTATACCTTGCTCGGACTCATTGCCGGCGGCCGCGAGGGATTCACCGCGACCTTGTTCTATACTACCATCTACGCCTTCACGCTCGTCGGAGCATTTGGTGTAGTCGCGCTCGTGCGACGCGACACCGGCGGCGATGACCTTGTCCACTTCTCCGGTTTGCGATCGCGTTCGCCGCTCCTGGCCGGCTGCATGGCGATCTTCATGTTATCACTGGCCGGCTTGCCGCCACTCGCTGGGTTTTTCGGAAAGTTTTATCTCTTCAGCGCCGCCATGCGGGCTGGTAACGATCATGGTTTACTTTGGCTTGTCGCGCTGGCGCTCTTCGGCAGCCTTATCTCGTTCTATTACTATCTCATCGTGCTCAAAGTCATTTTCCTCGATGGGGAGTCCGACTCGAGCGCGCCTCGACTGGCGATGAAGCTGGATTTCCTGCAAAAGATCTCGATGGCGGTGCTAGCGGGCATGGTCCTGGTTCTCGGTCTGTTACCGGCGAGCCTCGTCGCGCGCATCAGCGCATCTCTTCCTTGACGCGGGCGGCCCGCCTTTTTCGGTTGTATCTCTGCGCGCGAGGCGCGATATCATTGGCTCTCTAGCTGCCGCGTATCGTAAGCATGTTCACCGAAACCGCACCCTCTGCGCCGCCGCGGATCGTTTACTCGAGAAAGAATCCGTTTCCCGCAGCCCTCCCGGTCCGACGCAAGCTGACCGAGGCGGGATCGGAGAAGGAGACGTTTCACTACGAGTTCTCGCTCGAGCAATCGGGACTGGTGTTTGAGATCGGAGATTCGCTGGGAGTGTTCCCCGCCAATGCGCCTGACTTGGTCGAAGAAATCATCGTTCTGCTCGGCTTCGGCGGCGACGAGGAAGTGACCGCGCTCTCCGGCGAAAGCGTCTCCTTGCGCACGGCGCTCCTGCGCGATCGCACCATTACTACGCCCTCCAGGCAATTCGTCCAAAGTGTCGCGGAGCGGATGCCGAACGCGCGGTTTCTCCTCGAATACTGCGAGCCGGCCCAGCGGGCGAAGCTGGATTCGTTTCTGTGGGGACGCCACGTCGTCGATTTCCTGATCGAGTATCCCGAGCTGCGAAATAAATTCTCGCCGGACGAATTCGTCGGGCTCCTTTCGAAATTGCAGCCGCGGCTTTACTCCATCGCGTCCAGCCTGAAACGGTATCCGGAAGCCGCTCATCTGCTCGTGACGAATGTCCAATTCGTCAGCTTCGGCCGGCCGCGCAAAGGCGTTTGCACCGGCTTCCTGTCCGAGCGGGTCAAGGAGACGACGCGCATCCCGGTCTTTGTCCATACCGCGAAACATTTTCGGCTACCGGAAGATCCCGGGGCTTCCATTATCATGATCGGAGTCGGCACTGGCCTGGCGCCCTACCGCGCCTTTCTTCAGGAACGGCAAGCCACCGGCGCGACGGGTCGCAACTGGCTTTTCTTCGGCGAACAGCGCAGGGCGGCGAACTTCTACTACGAGCGCGAATGGGAAGAACATCTCGCGAGCGGATTGTTAACGCGAATCGACACCGCGTTCTCACGCGATCAGGACTACAAGATTTACGTCCAGCATCGATTGCGCGAAGCGGGCCGTGAGATTTGGGCGTGGTTGAACGACGGCGGTTATCTTTATCTTTGCGGCGACGCGGAGCGCATGGCGCCGGATGTCGATGCAGCCCTTCATGCGATAGCTGAAGAACACGGCGCCATGAGCAAGGAAGCGGCGGTGGAATACGTCGCAGACCTGCGGGCTCGGAAGCGCTACCGGCGCGACGTTTACTGAGGGGATTCTCTCGCGTCTCGCCCCACGCAAGTCGCTTCCGTGAGGCTTCTTAAGCTTGACGCTAGGGAACCGACCTCGCCAGAATCACCGGATGAAGACAATCCTAAACTCACTGATCGTTCTTTTCGCGATGGCGTCGATTGCACTCGCGCAAACTCCGTCGGCCGCGCCGAAAGCACCTGCGGCTTCCACCCCGGCAGCCGCCACCACGACCACCGCGACGGCTCCAAGCCCGGCCACCACCACGACAACTACCACCGGCGCCGCCCCGAGCGCGGAGGAAATGAAGCAGATGATGGAGCTGTCGAAGCTAAACGAAAATCACAAGCTCCTCGCCGGCATGGCCGGCACCTGGAGTTACACCGTGAAAACGTGGATGGTTCCCGGCGCGCCGCCGAGCGAGTCGACCGGCACCGCCGTTCGCAAATCAGTCATGGAGGGCCGGTATCTGACCGGCGACTACTCTGGCAAATTCAAAATGCCGGGCGCGGACGGCAAAATGAAGGAGATGAATTTTCAGGGCATGTCGATGGACGCCTACGATAACGTGAAAAAGAAGTTCATTTCCGGATGGGTCGATAACATGGGCACCGGCATAATGATCATCGAAGGCACCTACGATGCCGCCTCCAAGACGTTCACCTACATCGGTGAGTCCGAGATGATGCCCGGCGTAAAAGCGAAAATGCGCCAGGTGATCAAGATGGCTGACAAAGCTCATATGAGCATGGAATTCTACGAGGATCGCGGCCAGGGCGAAACCAAATCCATGGAGATCACCTACAAGCGGGGCAAATAAGGCATAGACGCCGCCAGCAAGGCGACAGAAGAGTTGCAGTTCGACCATCGTTTCGCTGCCGCCGTCATTGGCGGCAGCGGCGGCAGGCTCCGCCTGACTTCCGCCAAATCTGTGCTATACTCGACGATGTCCAAACCATCTGGTGCCTCCTTCTCGCGTCGTATGCCCGACAATATCACGGAGGAGCTCGTGGCGGTTCTCTCTTCCCGGGCCTCGTTCGAATTCAAACCGTTGTTCGAGATTATTCTCCTCAACCTTCGCGAACGGAACGCTGCCAGCGGCGGCGAAGAGATGCTGCGCTTGCGGGCCTACGAAAAACTTCAGAGCCTCGTCAGCCAGGGCGCGGTCAATCGGACCGTCAATGGGACCACGAAGAAATACAAAGGCGTCGCCCCGCGCCTGCTCGCGCTCCGGGCCGAGATGAAAATTTTGCGCGCCGACTGGAACCATCGCGCTCTCGCCAAAGCCGCTGCCGGCAACTGATCCGAGGCTCGCTCCTCCGGTTATTGGTAAATCGTCTTCGGCTCTGGGCCTTCGACCAGGGCCTTGAAGCGCGGATGCGATCGCAACGGATCCCAGAGCGGATCGATCCGCAATTGGGCCTGGGTCAGCGGAAAGGCGCCATACGCCAATTGCAGAAGCCGTTCGATGCGGGCGATGGCGGCGTCCGGTTTCCCCAGGCGCGCTTCGATTTCGGCCAGGCTTGATTCTGCCGCCGGCGCGAAAACAGGATCGTCCGAAGCGGCCGCGACTTCCATGGCGCGTTCGCCCTCCCGCAAGGCATCCACCGTGTTCCCTAATCCCGCTTCCACATTCGACAGCGACATGGGAATCCAGAAATTTGTTGGCTGTTCGCGTCGATATTTTTCCAGCTCGGGTTTCGCCTCGAGGAATGCTTTCTTCGCACCGTCCGTGTCGCCAGCCAGGAGGCGGATCGAACCAAGCCATTCCAGGGTTGTTGCGCGATCAACGCCCTGAATCACGTCAGATCGGGACAGCCTCTTTTCAATCGCGCGCACGGCCTCGGCAAAATGGCGTTCGAGAATCATGTGCGTGATTTCGACATCGGCCCTTTTCGCTGGATCCCTGATGCGTTCTATCACCGCGCCCGCCGCCTTCAAGTCACCCGTCCAATGGTAAAAATACGCCTTGTTCGCAAGCACGTCCCCATCTTCAGGCACGATCGCTTCGGCTCGCTCAAACATTTGGAGGGTCGCGGCGTAATTGCGTAGCATCGAAAACGTCCAGGCCCGGTCCATGAAGAGGTGCGCGTCACGCGGGTTCAACTTCTCGGCCTCCTCGAAAAGGCGAATGCTCTCTTTCCATCGGCTTTGTCGCCGCGCGATCCGCGCCAGCGCTTCGACGGCCTCGCTGCTATTCGGCATCTCGCGCCGGATTTTTTCGAACAGCTCGCGCGCGCCGTTGTAATCGCGCTGCCCGTGATACCGGTAATAGGCGTTCGCCAGCTGCGTCTCGGGTAACGCCGGGGCCAGCCGGGTTGCCGTCTCGGCCGCTGACCGCGCTAATTCCTGGCGCGCGGCCGTTCCGTCGAAATGCATAAAATAAAGATCGGAGCTCGTCCGCGACAATCGCGCCCACGCCTGGGCAAATTTTGGATCGAGACGCACGGCTTCCTCGAACGCTTCCGCTGCCTTTCTGTCCTCGCTGGGGGTCTCGCCTGGCCGCGAATCGAAATCGATCCCGCGCAGGTAAGCATCGTAGGCCGCGAGATTGCTCGTTGGCTTTTCGGCCATCGCCTGCTGTTCGCGTCCCGTGAGCTCCGTCTGGAGCGAATGCGCGATCGCCGTCGCCAGCTCCGTTTGCACGGCAAAGATATCGGTCAGATTGCGATCGTAAATCTCTGCCCAGAGATGGCCTTCGTTCGCGGCGCGAATCAGCTGCACATTGATTCGCACCCGATCGCCGATCCGCTGCACGGTCCCTTCCACGAGGTGCGATACGCCGAGCTCGCGCGCGATCTCCGCCAGATTGGTCGCGCGCGTTTTATAGCGCTGGGTGGAAGTGCGCGAGATCACGCGCAGCTCGGCGATCTTCGCGAGCCGCGTGATCACTTCATCCTGCATTCCATCCACGAAGTACGTGTTCGCCTTGTCTTCGCTCAGATTCTCAAACGGCAGCACCGCAATCGACTTCGTCATCTCGCCCTCCGCCATCGCCGTCCGCGGCGCCGTTTGCCGCCCAAGAAAGAACAACCCGACCGAAAACAAACAACCTGCGACGACGACATAGATCCACGTCCGACTGCCAGTTTGTTTCCGCGGTGTTTCCGCGACGGACTCCGTCCGCTTCAATCCTTCCGGCGTCAGCTCAAAAGCCCATGCGATGATTAACGCGATGGGAAACCCGATCACCACCAGCAAGATCACCAGCCGGATCGCCCAGTTCGGAATATCGAAAAACGGAAATGTCTGCGTCGCGATCTGGACGAGCAACCAACCGACCACCGCGTACGCCACCGCGACCTTGTAAACGTTGCGCCGTTTGAGCTCGGTGAAGAAGTTCATCGGATAAACCCAGCGACCGTCTTGTAGCGGCTCTTTCCTGCGTACGCCAGCCTAACGCTGCCGCAGGAATCGCGTCCAAAAAAAGAGCGGGACCATTCCTGGTCCCGCCCGCAAAAGCTATCGAAGAAGATAAGTAAATAAGTGCGTTCGAACTTTGATCCTTATTTAAGCAGGACCGGTTCCAGTTGATCGGACGACGCTACGTAATTGGATGGAGGACTTCTACGGAGCCAGGCAGCCGGCCCGAACCGGTCTCTGCCACCGCAGATCCAGCGCGAACTTCCGGTTCCAATTCTCGAGCACGGCAGCATGAGAAGCGGCCAGCCGTTCGATCAGTGGTGGAGCAATCAATGTCTGTGCGGGAATTAGATGATCGTCGGAACTGCGAACGGCCGAAGGAATCCCCAGGGTTTGGGTGTTCATGCTTATCTATTAAGCATCAGGCATGCGGCTATCCCGGGGATTACTACCGAGAGCGCATCAATGCTTTGCCAGGCTCCCGACAATGTAGGCGTTCCCGATGCCGTGCATGACCGCCACGATCCAGAGGTTGCCCGATCTCCGGAAGAGCACGCCAAAGAACAGACCGATCGCGAAGATCGCCGCGAACATCGGGACCGCGACCGCGCTGCGCGACCAGAAGTAATTCCAGTGCAGCGGTCCAAAGGTATAGAGAAAGTTCGCGGTCAGAATGCCGGCGAACGCGCCCCAGCGACGCACCAGCTCGGACTGCACCATCCCGCGATACACGACCTCCTGATAAAACCCGAAGAAGAGATAGGGAACGAATCCATTCCAAATGATGGAAAGCGCCGACGGCTGGGCCAGAATGAGCCTTAGCCGGCTCGCGAACACGAACGAGAAAACGACGTTCGCCAGGACCAGGAGCTGGATGAAATAGGATTTTTCAACCGGACTCCATTCGCGCCACGGATACAGTCCGATTTGAGACAGCCTTAGCCCCGCCACGAAGCGGACCAACAACAACGCTCCAACCAGGAAGAGCGGAATGAGAATCCAAAGAGGCACGTCCGGGTAGAGCCACCTTATGGCCAGCCGCCGAAGAGCCTCGATGCCGATGGCGACCAGCAAGAGTCGCATCCCGGTCGACTCGTCGTAGCCAGGCGACTCCTTGCGGTCGAAAATTAGGACGTGCCCGGCCAAATGAACCAGAAATCCCTCCGGCTTCGGGGAATCTGGAGAAATAGAATTAGCCATGGCCGATCAGCGATGTTGCCATGAAGACTTTCTATTTCCTACTTCATAATTCCTACCTCGCTTCGTCGTTGTGAATACGACAACGCGGAGGAAGTTGCGGTATGAAAAGCAGCAGGATCGCGCTCGTTACCGGCGCAAATAAGGGGATCGGCTTCGAAGTCGCGCGTGAGCTCGCGCGATTGAGATTTCACGTTTACCTCGGCGCGAGAAATCCCAAAGCCGGCCGCGCTGCCGCGGAACAACTTAGCGCCGATGGCAATGTCACCTTTCTCGAGATCGACGTTTCCAAGCTCGATAGCATCCGCCGCGCAGCCGAAGAATTCTCACGCACGTCCGATCGGCTCGACGTCCTGGTCAACAATGCCGGCATCATCGTTGACGGCGACGAAGACATCCTCACCGTCACGCCCGAAATGTTCCAGGACACTTTGCGCACGAACACGCTTGGCCCGCTCCTCGTCGCGCAGGCCTTTGTTTCGCTGCTGCGCAAAAGCAAGACGCCCCGCATCGTGAACGTCTCCAGCGGCGGCGGCCAGCTCGCCGACGGCGCTGACGGTTGGGCCCCCGCCTACTGCATCTCGAAGACCGCGCTCAACGGCGTCACCTCGCAGCTCGTCGCCGCCCTGCCCGATTTCGCGATCAACGCCGTCTGTCCCGGCTGGGTCCGCACCGAGATGGGCGGGGAAAACGCCACGCGCTCCGTCGCCGAAGGCGCTGCCGGCATTGTCTGGCTAGCCGCCGAGGCGCCCCAGGATTTCACCGGTCACTTCGTCCGCGATCGCAAAGTGATTCCCTGGTGAGAAACCGAATTCTCTCGCTCAATCAGGGGAGTCGAACGACGATTCGCCATCATGAAACGCACCTGTAGATTTTTCATCCTCCTTCTTCTCGCGACCGTCACCTCGAGTAGCTTTGCGGAAACGAAACTCGGCCCCGACGCGATCGTTGAGAATCTTTACAAAGCGCAAAAGGGGAACATGGGACCTTTCCACCAGACGAAAAACCGGGCGCTCGTGGATCGTTACTTCATGAAGGACCTTGCCGACATGATCTGGAAGGACGCCGTCACCGCCAAAGGCGAAGTAGGAGTTATCGACTTTGATCCGATGTTCGGTTCGCAAGACCCGCAGATCAGCGATTTCAAGATTAACAAAAGCGGCTGGACCGCCGACGCCAAATTTGGAGACGAAGACAAGGCCAGCGTCGAAGTCACATTCAAGAACCAAGGTAAGAAGCAAACGGTCGTGTTTGTCTTCGATCAGGACAAAACCAAATCCTGGAAGATCTCCGACATCCGTTACCCGAACGACATTTCCTTGCGAAACCTTCTTTCCGCCAAGTAGGACGGTCGCGGACCTCCTGTCTCGCCATCCGCAATCCTCTATCCTCCATCTTCGCCGAAGGCTGGCTTTACCCCGCGTTTCCTGGGCTGCTGGTAATCTCGGCCTGCCCGCCGGAATCGGAATGAAGGAGGTTGCGCGATAGCCGCTGCGGCGGACGGCGGTGCAAATCTCCTCTTTCGTGATGCCGATCGGATTGAAAGTGGCCACCACTCCTCCGTCCACGAATTGCACCTCGCGCACGCCGTTCAGCCCATTAACCGCATCGCATATCGCCCGGTGCGCCGGCTCTGAATCGGCGTCGTTAACGTCGAACTCAACCTGCTCCAGCGGGGCCTCGTCCTCTGTCTTCTTACTATCGTCAGCCATAATGCCTCCGTGAGAAATACGTTTACCACCGCCGACTCGGTCGCGTTCTGCGATTTCTGACGGTCTCGCTTCATCTCGCCGTTCGCAATCCTCTATCCTCCATCCTCGCCGAAGGCTGCATACCAGCTCGTCACTTGTCACACGTCACATGTCACTTGCTTTTGCTTTCGAGCATCTTCTGAAACCGAGGATCGTTCCTCAACGGATCCCAAACGGGATCCAGACGGAAATTGTTGATCTTGTAACCCGACGGAAAGCTGAGTAGCTGCTCCAGCTGTTTCAATGCTGAATCGGGC
Source organism: Verrucomicrobiota bacterium (assembly GCA_041167565.1). GTDB lineage: Bacteria > Verrucomicrobiota > Verrucomicrobiia > Chthoniobacterales > UBA10450 > AV80. The sequence continues at coordinate 20,021 of JBEEHU010000181.1, forward strand.
TCCGCCGCCCAGGTATAAGCTCGCGCCAGGTTGGAGTGGAGCCATACCTTCGCAGGCACCTCGGCGGGGGGGTTCACTTCCAAGGCACGTGCAGCTTCGGCGACGGCGGGTGCTTTCCAACCCATCCGGGCGTAGAGGAATGCCAGCGCCGCGTGATTGTTGGCCGACTGAGGCTCCTCCCTGACATCGACCTCATACTTCCATCTCTCGGGATCAAAACATTCGTAAGCGCGAGCGCGGTCGCCGGCGTAGAGGCGAATGATTCCTTCGTTGAACGTTTTCGAGTCTTGCCCTCCAAAACCTCCGGTATCGATTGTGGGCAAAGTCTCGCCCGCATACGCCTGAAGCAACCGGAGCGCTTCCGGAAAATTGCGTTCCAGAAGGGCGAGAGTGCAGGAGGCGGAAGTAACTCTGCCGTCGGGGTCCTGGCCGGCGGGCAGACCCGCCAGAATCGCCCGGGCGCGGCTGATGTCACCAGTCCAGGAAACCTCAGCACTGGCGCGCTGGAGTCGAAAGTAAATCGAGGCGGGTGCAAGCAGCAACGCTCGATCCAAAGCAGTGCGGGCTTCGGCCTCCCGGCCGACCTCCTTTAGAAGTACTCCATAGTTATAGAAGATTTTTGGTTCTCGCGGCCCCAGCTCGGCGGCGCGTTTGAAATTGGCGGCAGCTTCGTCATACCAGCCCATCCCCCACTGCGTGGTCGCCGCAGCCATGAGAAGAGATGCGTCGTTGGGAAGGAGCTGCGTGGCTGCGGCCAGTTCACGCTTGGTGGCATCCGCATCTTTGGCGTTCTGCGCACAGCGCGCCAGCGAGAGATGCGCTTCGGCGGATTTTGCATCGAGCCGCAACGCTTCTTCGGCATTCTCGCGCGCCTCGGCTAGTCGGACAGGGGTTGGCTCAAAATACTCGTATAGCAAGGCCTGCATGAAGCTGAGCCGGGCCCGCGCGAGAACAAACTTCGGGTCCAGGACGATGGCCTGTTTGTAGAAACTCTCCGCGCTCAAATAGTTTTCGCGCGACGTTTCGGGACGGAGCTGCACTTCCCGGCCCCGCAGATAAGCGTCGTAGGCGTCCGAGTTATCGGTGAGCTTTCTTTCGACGCGCGCCTTTTCCTCAGCCGTGAGGGTGGCGTGCAGCGCTCCTGCGATTATGGAAGCCAGTTCTCCCTGCAAACTGATGGAGTCGGTGAGGGTGCGATCATAACGCTCGGCCCAGAGATGCTGGTCGGTCGCGGTGTCGATGAGCTGCACACTCACCAGCACGCGATTTCCCACGCGACGGACACTCCCTTCCAGAACACTGGCGACTCCGAGTTCCTTCCCGATCTCGCGCAGGTTGCGCGTGCCTTTGTTGCGATACGACATCACGGACGTTCGCGAGATCACTTTCAGGTCCTTGATCTTGGCCAGGCTCGTCAGCAGATCGTCCTGAATGCCGTCAGCGAAGAACGCGTTCTCCTTGTCGTCCGAAAGATTCTCCAGCGGCAAGACCGCGATGCTTTTCGCCGGAGCCCCAACAGTGGTCGTCTTGCTGGATGCAACTGGCGACGTCCCCGTGCGCTTTGACCACAGGAATATGCCAACGGCTAGAGCGACCAAAAGAACCAGCGCCGCTAGACCGAGCTGGCGGCGGAGAGTCTTGCGGCCACGCAGCGTCTCCACTCGTTTCGCCCGTTGCACCTTCTCCGGCACCGCCGGATTCCCAACGTCTCCGGCGTAAAGATTAACGAGCGAAACAATCACTCCGTGCTTCACCTCCGCATCGCCGAGGTCGTGCAGGTGCGGCTGCCACTTGCTGTATTGCGCGAGGTCGGCGGCAACGCGCTTCGACAAAAGAATGTGGCCCGCGTCGCCGCAATCCATCACGCGTTGCGCCATGTTGATCCCGGCGCCGGCCACATTCGGCCGGTCGTTCACGTCCATGATCTGATCTACCGGCCCGCTATCCACGCCCATGCGCAGCTGGATTTTCGGACGGCTTTTGAGTGCCTCCGCAATCTCCAGCGCACAGCGCACCGGCGCGTCGACGCTCGTAAAAAACGCGAGCGCCATCCCGTCGCCCGTCGGCAGCCGTACCAGTTTTCCCGCCGCCTCCGCCGCCCGAAACTGCTCCGTTCCCCGGACGACCTGATTCAACTGCCCGAGCAACTCGCTCTGTTCATCGATCGGCTTCTTGGAATAACCGACGATGTCCGTGAACAAGACATGCGCGATGTCCAGCTGAGAATAGTTGTCAGACTCCGAGGCCATGTCGCGCCGGCGAGCCTATCCGCTCGGTCCCCCGCGCCACGAGAAAAAATCAAACGACCTCGATCAGCGCCCTCCGACACCGTCAGCGCTTAGCAGTGCGGGCAAGTGTGCGTTACTTTTCCCAGTGGATAATCTTTCCGTCTTCTTTCTCGCTCAGGGCGAACAGTCGGCCGATGCCGTCATGGCGCGGCTCACCGCTTTCCTCCGCGCGGCCCGGCAATCTCTCGATCTTGCCCTTTACGACATGCGGCTCAGCGATCCGCTCCGGGCGCAGTTGGTGGCGGCGTTGCGCGAGCGGGCCGAGGCCGGAGTGCAAATTCGTTTTTGTTACGACGGCGACAAACCGCGCCAGCCGAATGTTGCCGCCGGCCAGGACCCGGCGCCCGCGGGCACGGGCGCGTTCGTCCAGTCGTTAGGCTATCCCTGGCGCCGCATCGCCGGGATGAAACTAATGCACAGCAAATTCATCGTGCGCGATCGCGAATCGGTCTGGACCGGCTCCACCAACATGACCGACGACGCCTTTACCCTGATGGAAAACAATATCCTCGAGATCGATTCCCCTGCCCTCGCCAATGCCTACGCCCAGGATTTCGAACAGCTCTGGGAAAAGGAAAACTTCGAGGGAACCGGCAACATTCACACCGCACCCATGCCCTTCACCTTTTCCGGTCAACCGGTCCAGGCGCGCGTCCTTTTCTCACCCGGTTGCGGATTGGAGATCGATACCGAGATCGCGCGCCGCGTTCACGCTGCGCAACACCGCGTCCGCATCTGCAGCCTGTTGATCAACTCCGGCACGCTCATCGGTGAGCTGGGCAACTTGTTGCGTGCAGGTCGCGTCCGCGTGGATGGCATCTACGATCGCACCCAGATGGCGGAGGTTTATGTGCAATGGCAGGAGGTCCCATCGAACCGCTGGAAAATCGGCGCGTTGCAAGAGATCATCGCGCGCGCCGGCCTCGTCGGAAAAAACTCCACACCTTACACCCCGACCGGGCGCCACGATTTCATGCACAACAAAGTCCTCGTGATCGACGACACCGTGATCACCGGCTCCTATAATTTCTCCCGGAGCGCCCAGTTCAACGCCGAAAATATTCTCTTCCTCGAAAGCCCCGCCCTCGCCGAAAGTTACAGCGGGTATATCGATCACTTGATTGAGAAATACCGTTCCTGAACGTTTCGGTTCCCGCTTTGAAACTCGCTCACTGCCCGCGTTCGCTCGCTGCTACCCATCGCAACTTTGCCTTCCATGTCGCGAATCCCATCGCTCCATTCCACCTTGCTTCTCTGACCTGTGATCTCTGACTTCCGGCTTCTGTTGCGGAGCGACGCTCCCATCCTCGCGCTCGCGCCGATGCAGGACGTCACGGATCTGCCGTTCATGCGCTTGATCAGCGGTTACGGCAATGCGGACGTTTACTTCACCGAATATTTCCGGGTCCTGCCCGAGTCGCGGCTCGATCCGCAGATCCTCGCCTCGATCACGCAGAACCCCACCGGCCGCCCGGTCATCGCGCAGATGATCGGCAACGACATCGCGGCGCTCGTCCGCACCGCGCGCGAGCTGCAACAGCATCCCGTCGCGGCGATTGATCTCAACCTCGGCTGCCCGGTGCCGATCGTGTATCGCAAATGCGCCGGCGGCGGTTTGCTCCGCGACCCGGACCGCATCGACCGGATCCTCGGCGCGTTGCGCGAAGCGATCACGATCCCGTTCACCGTGAAGACGCGCATCGGCTTCGATGACACCGCCGTCTTCGACGAACTCCTTCCGATCTTCGCGCGCCACTCGCTCGACCTGCTCACCGTCCACGCGCGCACCGTGAAAGAGATGTATCGCAGCGCGCCGCGTTACGACTTCATCGCGCGCGCCGTCGCCGCGATGCCCTGCCCGGTGCTCGCGAACGGCAACATCTATTCCGCCGACAAGGCCGGCGAAGTCCTCGCCCTCACCGGCGCGCGCGGGCTCATGATCGGCCGCGGCGTTATCCGCAACCCCTGGCTCTTCCGCCAGATTCGCGAGCAACGCCAGGGCCGGCCCGTCTTTCGCCCGACCGGCCGCGACGTGCTCGAGTATGTGCACGCGCTTTACGAAGCCATCAGCACGCCCGGCATCCGGGAGTCAGCCCAGGTCAACAACATGAAGAAGTACATGAACTTCATCGGCCTCGGCGTAGAATCGACCGGCGAGTTCCTCCACCAGATCCGCCGCGCCACCACTCGCGCCGAATTCTTCGCTCTCTGCCGCCAGTTCCTCGATCACGACGAGCCGATGCCGCTCGAGCCTTTCGCGATCCCCTTAAACCCCACCGACGTCATGGCCGGCGCTATGCGCTGATCGCAGAAGTCAGAGGTCGGACGTCAGGGGACGGACTTCAAAAATTGTCGCATCCTGAGCATGGGTCCCCATCATGTGGAAGTAGAGCACGCGACCGTCG